>QHPP01000197.1 GCA_003219125.1 Verrucomicrobiota bacterium | reverse complement strand
AGTGTGGCGATGTCGGCTTTCAATTCGAAGGAATCGGCCGGCCAGATTTTCCACCGTGGATGTTCGACGCGGTACTCGCTCGTGCGTTCGCTCCGCGCGGTGTAGCCCCAATAATGTTCGGTGATGAATTCTTCGTGCGAACCGAGTGCGGGAGATTGCGCTTCGCCGTGCGCGTTCATGGCGAGACGTTCCCATTTATTGCCGCGGCGCCACTCGTATTTCACTCGCACAATTCCGTCTCTGTCTTCCACTTCGCTGCGCATCGGGAGGGCGAGATAAGGCTCGCCGTAGAAGACGCGGGCGGTGACGGCGATGGCGATTTTGGGGACGAATTCACGGATGAAAACGACGCCGCGTCGCCAGGTGTCGGCGGATTTTTTGCGCACGTAAAAGCGCAGATTTACTTCTTCGAAATTGCGATGCCGTGGAATGGGAAGGCCGCACACAATCGTGTGATAGAAGAGGAAGCCGACGATGCTGAGGTAAGTTTTGTCGTTGTGGAAATCGAGCTCGGTGCCGGCGGGCACATGAGGGGCGAGAATTTCCGAATCGACGGCGAAGTTGAGCATGGCCAGGTAACGCCAGTTCGCGGTCAGAAACGGCTTCAGCATAGGTGGCGCGAAGAGCATGGAGCATGGAGCACGGAGCGGGGAGTCAGCGATAGACTTCTCGCCGGTGTCGCACGCGTTCAATCGCGACGACTAAGATGTCGTCATCGACGGTGTAAATCACCCGATAATCGCCGATCCGGATGCGATAGGCGTTTTCGCTGCCATACAATTTGCGACATCCCACCGGACGCGGATTTAAAACTAATGCGTCGATTGAGCGTAGCACGCGTCGGCGGGGCGCCGCATCGAGCTTGCGCAAGTCTTTCTCGGCCGAGCGACGGAAACTAACGGCGTAATGCGCCATTGCGCCTCAAACGTGCCTTCACTTCCGCCAATGGAATAGTCGGCTCATTCTTGCGCCGAGCGATCACTGCCAGGTCCTGAAGGTCTTCAAGTAACTCGGTATATTGCTTCAGGGGTAGAATAACGGCAGTGGCTTTGCCATTTTTCACAATGTATTCAGCCTTCGGATCGAGCGTTTCCATTGTCAACCCAATCATAACGCAGAATCACAATTTGGAAATTTCAAAAATGAGAGCGAATAGCTGATGCCTACGTGCGAGCCGGCTCTGCTACCTCCCTTCGCTGAAGCTACGGCGTGTCAAGAAACTACGGCGAGGCGTGGGCTATGGCGCGACAGGAACGCTGAAATCAGATGGAAGATCGGCAGCCCCGGGCGAGCCTAATCTTTTGGCTAAAGAGTTTGTCGAATTCGTTGTGCGTTCCGATCCAGGCCCGCGTATCACCATGCCGTTTGCCGACCACACGAACATCTCGGCTTACTCTCATCGACCAATAATCTGAGTAACCGCGAAGTTTTTTGAATTGAAGCGAATTGTGTCCGGGATCCTGCAAGAACAGAGTAAAGGCGCGTCGTGCCGCCTTTTTTTCGTGGCATTCAATCCCTCGTACGCCTGCCGAAGGCTCCGAGTAGCCCGGGAAATCACATGCGCTTCAAATCGAGCGGCTCACTGCCTTCAGCTGTCGCTTGCTCGATGAACGTCTTCAATTTGGGGCGCGGCATTGGTTCGTTAATGATCTGCTCCCAGCGATCGTCATCCACTTGCGCAAGCTCACGCAACTTGTCGAGGATGGCCTGTCGCTCTGCCTCCGTAAGTTTCGGCAGCTCGTTGATGATCTCGGATGCACTCATGTCCCCAGTATAATCCGGGCCCGACCATTTGTCAGCGTTGTCTCGTTGTCGCGTAGTCCCGTGATCCCGTAGTCAGTGGTCCGCAGTCGAAGGAGCAAAGAGCTAGGCGATGGGAAGGAAGAGGTGATCAGTGAATGGTGATGGGTGAATGGAAGTAGCGATGCTGTCAGTTATCGGTTATAGTTATTGTTACCGGAACGGAAAATACGACCGAAATTCCTCGCGTGGCGAGCAACGCTTTTCCATGATCGAACGCGGTCGCTTTTGTCCGACAAATGAAGGTCAACCTTAAAACAAAGATCAAGTACAACGGGCAGGAGTACTCCAGCGTGGAGGAGCTGCCGCCGGAAGCACGTTCCGCTTACGAGAAGGCGATCGCCGCGGAAAGCGCAACCATCAGCACCAAGATCGTGTTCAACGAGCGGGAGTACGCGTCGCCTGAGCAAATGCCGCCCGCCGAGCGTCAGCTCTACGAAGATGCGATGAAGCTGGCACACGACAGCGGCGGGATCGTTCCCGCCAGGAATGAGACCGGCGCGGGTCTGCTGACGCCGGGACAATGGCGGCTGGTGATCTTGTTCGTCACGCTCGTGTTCATTGCGCTGATCGTACTGTTGCTTAACCGCTGAGCTGAGCGGCAGTGCGAGACGCCAGAGATCAGAGGTCAGCTTCCGGCTCGTAGAGCCTACAGCTCGGAGAGAGGTGAGAGATCAGAAGTCACAGATCAGAGGAGTGAAAATGAGGAAGCCCGAATGGTCCGAGCCGGACGGGCGTTGAATGAAGAACTCATGCTCCTGCTCGTAATCGATTCAGAGGTTCGCTACGCTTCCGGCTCGACTCCGTACCAGAGGGGACTACGCCCCGGCGGGGAGAGCACTACCGCTCGGAGAGGCGAATTCGTCCATTGGCGGAGATGGAGCCAGGAGCATAGAGCTGGGAGCATGGAGACGCTCAACGGCAGAAGTAAAAATTAAGAATTAAGAAGACGCCCAACCGAGGTGTTATCTTTCGGCATGAGTCAGCCCGAAAGCGTTCAGGGTCGTCCGTCCGGCGACTCCTCTTCCGCGTCACGAATTACAGTACTATCATCTACCCTTTAAAGGAGAAGCGATGATTCAAAGCGCGCGTATACGCGGCGTGCTGGCACCGGTCGTTACCCCGTTCACGGCCGGCCTCGCGCCTGATAGCCAACGGTTCATCGCGCATTGTAAGTGGCTGCTGTCACAGAACTGCGGGCTTGCCGTTTTCGGCACGAACAGCGAAGCGAATTCGCTGTCGATGGAAGAGCGCGCGATGCTGCTCGAGGAACTGGTCGCGGCCGGGGTCGATCCGTCGCGCATGATGCCGGGAACCGGCTGCTGCTCGATCATGGAAACGGTCAAGCTCACCGCACAGGCGGTCGAGTACGGTTGCGCGGGCGTGCTGATGCTGCCGCCTTTTTATTATAAGGATGTTAGCGAAGAAGGTCTCTACCGCTATTTCAGCGAAGTTGTGCAGCGCGTCGGCGATGCGCGACTGAAAATTTATCTCTACCACATTCCGCCGGTCGCGGTCGTTAGTATCACCACGGGATTGGTCGAGCGTCTTCTGGCGACTTATCCGAATGCCATCGCCGGAATGAAAGATAGCTCGGGCGATTGGAATAACACGAGGATGTTCCTCGACTCCTTCGCCAAATCTGATTTCGACGTGTTCGTCGGCAGCGAATCATTCCTGCTCGCCAATATGCGGCACGGCGGCGTCGGTACCATTTCCGCGACTGCCAACGTTAACCCGGCTGCCATTCACAAGCTTTACAGAGAGTGGGTCCGAAGCCGGACTGGCGATAGCGGTGCGCCGCAAGCCGATCTCGATGATCAGCAGCAAAGGTTAAACGTCGTGCGTCAGGTGTTCGGTAGCAGAAAATTTCCGGCGATGATCGCTGCGTTAAAACAGGCGATTGCGATCTACGCGGACGATCCAGAGTGGGCGAGAGTGCGGCCGCCGCTGATCGAGCTCACATCCGAACAGGCAAAGACGCTCGCCGCAGAGCTGAAAGCCATCGGGTTCGCGATGGAAATAAAAAGGAAGAATTAAGAACACGTTGCGACGGGGTCGCGGCGGGTAGGCGGTAACGCAGGTCCGAGCCGGACTTGCATTAGCTGGCGCGAGAGCGGGAGCGCGAGTGACCAATTAAGAGTTAAGAAATAAAAAAAAAGAATTAGGAATGAAGCGAATGGGATGAGCAACATAGACGGGTCCGAGCCGGACTGGCGAGTAGCCGTAAGGGTGGCAGGGAGCGAATCGGGAGACGAGCGAATCAATTAGGAATTAAGAATACGGCACGAATAAAGCGAAAGTCGATTTGCGGGAGCGAACTAGGAATTTTGCGCTGCGCGTGGTCCGGCTGTTTGCGAAGTTGCCAAAAACGACCGAAGCACAGGTTCTTGGGGAACAACTGATTGCCCGCTCGTCCCCCTTTTCTTCTTCTTAATTTTTACTTCTTACTTTGAAGTCGGGTGAAGTCCGGTTCGGGGGCCAAAAGTTTTGGGAGATGCGAAGTACAGGGGAAGGGAGTTATAATGAGGATACTGACATTAACAGTAATATTGGGGTTACCGCTCATGGCGTTAGGCCAGACAGCGGAGCCGCAACAGACGCAGGGGCAGACGAACGAACCGCAGGCGACAGCGCCGACGAAAGAGAAGAAGATGCGTCCCGCGCAAGAGTCGAACAAACCGGAGGCAAAATCGGAGACGGACACAAACGTACGTGGACAGACGGATGTTCAGGGTCGCGCTAAGGACGTGAACAGGAGTGAAACTGGAGCGCGTTCGAGCACGAGCCAGACAACGACCGTGAACAAGCAAGAGTTCAGGTCCCGTCACAGTGAAGTGTTCAGCCTTGGGCGGCATCCGAAGGAGTTCTTCGTCCAACGATTTGGGGCGAACCATTTCCGGTTGATCGGGAACACGTACTTCGTCTTCGTGGACAGCTGCTGGGTCGCGGTTGACGTGGACGGCTTTGTATACACGGAACGGCTGATCTGCCCGGGCGATCCGGACTTTGTTGTAGTTGACTAGCGCATCCTTTGCGCGACACAAAAGCGCTCCGCTGGAACTGCGGGGCGCTTTTTTTTAGCGTCGCGGCTAGCAGGACTATCAGACACAAGATCACAGCGCCAAGCGCCGCGTTATCAGTTATCGGTTATCGCGAGAAGCGCGATTTCGTTGTGACGCTGCGCCTGGTGTGATTAATGTGTTGCATGAATCAGGCTAATGAAGCGAAACCAACGCCGCCGGATGGCGCACGGCTCCTGAACGTGGGCGAGATCATTCAAGACGGTGATCTGCATTGGCAGCCGGCTCTTAAGCATTGGGTTGCCGTGACGCCACAAGGCGAGGAGAAGGTCGAGCAGTACGGCTTTTACTGTCGCAAAAACGGCGATCTCTCATAGTGAAGAGCGATCCGCAGATGCATTGCGCGCACCGCGGCTGCGGCGCGGTACTATAGGAATTACGGACGACAGGGCAACGGGGCCGTGCTGGAGGTAGAGGGCGGAGGACAGCTTCCGGCTCGCATTCCGGCCCGTAGGACCTACAGCCCGGAGAGAGATGAGAGGGGGAAAGTCAGACTGCGGAAGCCGGAAGCAGCGGCCGGATTACTTAATCATCATTCGAACGGGTACGCTGCATCAGCGCGTTCGAAGGAAGAGCATTGTCCAGAATCTTCCGGGCGGCGATGATGGTACGCTTCGCAAAACTAAGCGCAAGACAGCGGGACTACCCATTCGACTTGACTCAGGGCCTGCGGTAGGACAACGGACAACGGGCCGGGCCTCTCTGAAAATTACGTACTCGACGACTCGAGTTCGCACTCGATCTTCTCGCGATAATTTTTTATCCTCGCGCCGGGATAATCCCGGCACAATATGTCGGATCAGCTACAACCAGAAGCCGATCTTGCGATCGCGCACGTTCTTTTTATCGACATCGTTGCCTATTCCAAGCTCGCAATCGATCAACAGAAGGAAGTCGTGCAGCAACTTAACCAATACGTGCGCGACAGTGAGCAGGTTCGCCGGGCCGATACTGCGGGAAAGTTAATCCGTATCCCGACCGGCGATGGGGTGGCGCTGGCCTTTTTCACCAGTCCAGACGCTCCAGTTCGGTGTGCGATCGAGGTGAGCAAAGCGGTTCGCAATACATCCGCGCTTCAGCTTCGCATGGGCATTCACAGCGGGCCGGTAGATCAACTAAGCGACGTTAATGAACGGTCCAATCTGGCCGGGACCGGAATCAACATGGCGCAACGGATCATGAACTGCGGTGATGCCGGCCACATCCTGCTGTCACAGCGCGTCGCCGACGATCTCGTCCAGTACACAAGGTGGCGGTCTCAGCTACATGAACTTGGCGAGGTGGAGGTCAAGCACGGAGTCCGCATTTCTTTGGTTAATCTTTATACGGATGAGGTCGGCAACCCCGAGATACCACAAAGCCTGAGGCGAGCGGTAGGTAGGAAGCCGATAGAGAAAGCGAGAGCGCCTGTACGTTCGCCGGGACTTCTTGCAACGATCTGCGTTTCCTGCACGGCCCTGGTAATGAGTTTGCGTTTCGTTCCGGCTGTTCCGGTGCTTTCCCACGTTTGGGGACATGAACAAGCTTTGGAAGATTGGCTTCATCGCACAGGCCGGAGGACTTTAACGCATCCGGAGTTCGTTTTTGTCGCGATTTCGACGAAGAGCCTCGCCGGTCCAGAAGGCGCAAAGGCGGGGAAGGATCGGATGCTTCAATTAATGGCTGAACATCCGTTTCCCTGGTCGCGCGAAGTTTGGGCGCGATTACTCGACCGCTTCTTTCAGTCCGGTGCGCGGTTGGTGATTTTCAATTTAGTTTTCAGTTCGCCGACCGAAGGGGCTCAGGTTTTCCGCGCGGCGCTCGATCGTTATCGAAATCGCGTCGTCATTGGCGTAAATTTCGACCTCGAAAATGCCAACAAGCTTGTCTCGCCAAATGCCGATCTCATTCCGCCGCCTGCCGAATATGACGATCGGGTTGGCTACGTGAATTATTGGCCTGATGAGCAGGACGGTAAGTTGCGTGCTGCGCGATTCTTCACCTCGAATCGGCAGCTTGCGGGTCAAAAACCCTCTCAAGACGAAAGGCCCTACGTTTCATTGGTGGCCAGGGCGATGGAGAAGCTTGGGCGGTCTAACGAGGTACCTCACGATTTACAAGATCACTTGATCCGATTTAGCGCGACTGATGCTTATCAGCCGCATCCGGTTTGGGAAATTGCCGATTCGGATATGTGGCATTCCAAGTACTCCGATGGCGAGTTTTTCGAAGGTAAGATTGTCATCGTCGGTGCGTCTGCATCAGTCCTGCGTGATGTTATCGATAATCCCATCAGTCCTGAGATAAAGGGCCCGGTTATGCATTTGAACGTTCTCGCAGCGACGATGGATCACGAGTTCTTGCGAAGGCTGCCAATTGCGCTGGATTTGCTGATTGTTTCAGTGTTCGGATTGCTTGCCTGGCTGCTACTTGGTTACGTCGGGCGATGGTTGATTTGTCTACTGTCGTTTCTCGCGCTTAGCGTCGCCTATCTCTTGTTAGCATTTGCGCTTTACAATTTTCTGGGAATTTTTGTTCCGGTCCTTCCGCCTTTGGTAACGTTGCTGGCTTGCGGTTTCCTCGGCTTCGTTGCGCAGCAGATATACAAACGCTCACGCAGCGTGGTTCACGGGTAGGAGTATGATTAGGAAGAGGAAACGGTGAAGGTCGGTGGACAACATTTCCGGACGATCTGGCTGCACCCGACTAACGAGCGGGTGGTGCAGTTGATCGATCAGAGGTTTCTGCCGCACCGGTTCGTCGTCGAGGAAGTAAGCACGGTCGAGCAAATGGCAGACGCCATCCGCCAAATGCATGTGCGCGGCGCGGGCCTGATCGGGGCGAGTGCCGGCTACGGGATGTACCTGGCGGCAATCGAGGCGGGTCCGAGCCGGACTGGCAGTATTTCCGCAAAAGAATTCGATGCGCGGCTCACCGAGGCTGCCGAAAGACTGAAAGCTACCCGGCCAACCGCGGTCAATCTAGGATGGGCGATCGAGCGGCAACTGACTGGAATGGCCAAAGCCAAAACTGCTCGGGAAAAGATTGAACTGGCTCTGCGCACGGCCAGGGAGATTGCCGCAGAAGACGAAGAGAACTGCCGGATGATCGGCCAGCACGGCTTGAATCTCATCGAGGAGATTGCGCGCGCGAAAAATGGGAAGCCGGTCAATATCCTAACCCATTGTAACGCGGGCTGGCTTGCGTTTGTGGATTACGGATCGGCCCTGGCGCCGGTCTACGCGGCGCATGATCGCGGTTTGCCGGTTCATGTCTGGGTCGATGAGACCCGGCCGCGAGGTCAGGGCTCCAAACTCACTGCCTGGGAGCTCGGTCAACATGGCGTCCCGCATACGATCATCGCCGATGGCGCCGGCGGGCATTTGATGCAGCGAGGTGCAGTCGATCTGGTAATGGTCGGATCGGATCGAACGACGCGTGCCGGGGACGTGGCCAACAAAATCGGGACCTACCTGAAAGCGCTGGCGGCAAAGGACAACAAGGTTCCTTTCTATGTGGCCCTGCCTTCATCCTCTTTCGACTGGGCGATCCGTGACGGCTCTCACATTCCAATCGAGGAACGCGGCGCCGAAGAAGTGAAGCGCGCCGATGGCTGGCAAGACGGTCGGATGTGGGAAGTGAGTCTGGCACCGGAAAGCAGCCCGGCGGTAAATTATGGATTTGATGTGACGCCGCGACGCCTGGTG
>QHPP01000196.1 GCA_003219125.1 Verrucomicrobiota bacterium | reverse complement strand
GCCGAGCACGCACAACGCCGGCGCATAACCGGGCTGCTCGCTCACCGTGCGTTTGAGTTCCGCGTGCGCGGCAAGGAAAGCAGCTTGGGCCGTGGCAACATCGCCCTTGGTGCGGGCGGCCACGCCTTCGCACCAGGAGCGCGGAAAGTTCAGATCAACAGCCGTCCCGCTGGCCGGGATCGCAGCCAAAGCCTGGGTAACCGCCGCCGGATCGCGTTCGCACAACGCGAGGTAGAACCATTGGGCGGCCAGGTCTGAAGCGGTCGCCGGATTTTCAGTCAGAATTGTTCGAATGCTTTCGCGAAGGGGGATGGGGTCCGCTCGCCATTCGAGATCGACCGAGGCGCGAGTGACGCGTGTGTCTAAGTCACGCGGAATTAGATCGAGGGCACGGTCCAAAGCAGCAGCCATCGCCCGAAACTGTCGGAACTCCTGATAGCTAAGTGCAATCTGTTGGAGCATGAAAAAGTTGCGCGGATCCAGCGCGAGAGCCCTTTGCAAGCTCCGCGCTGATTCATTCCAAAGTCCCTGGCGCCGGTCGATATAGCCGGTTAGCTCGAAGATATCCGAATTATTCGGCAACGCGCGTTGGGCAACGGCGAGTTCGGCCCGCGCCTTCTCGTAATCGAGGTAACAACGGTAGAGGAAATCAGCCCGAGCAAGATGCGTCTCCCCCGCATCAGGACGCAGACGAATGACAGTTTTGAGCGCGCCATCCGCCAGCGCCAGACGGGACGGCGTGTGATCGAGACCAAAAAAGTACAAGTAGTTATGGGCGGCGGCTAGCTGGCAGTAAGCGAGAAAAAAGCCCGGATCCCGCTCGATGGCTTGATCGAGTAACTGAACGGCCTCACGCAATTTTTCGTTGATTTGGGCATTGAGAGAAATCGTCGCGATAAGGGCCTTCGCGCGGACGTAAAGGCCATAGGCGATGAGATCCTTAGTCGGGCGCTCGTCAATGGCGGCTCTCTCTTTTGGCAAAACGGTGGCCTGAAGCTGAGAGATAATTCGCTGCACGATGTCACTCTGGATCGCGAAGATGTCGGCCAGATCGCGTTCGTAGTTTTCTTCCCATGCAGGAACGCCACTCCGGGCATCGATCAGCTGCGCGGTGATGCTCACTTTCTCACCGCTTTGGCGAATACTTCCTTCCAGGACGAAGGCGACGCCTAAGGTCTGGGCTAACTCGCGCAAGTTGCGTCGCGTTCCCGCCGCGTAGGTGTTAACTGAAGTGCGGTTGATTACTTTGAGGTCCGCCACTTTGGCAAGAGCGGTACGAATGTCATCTTGGACGCCATCGGCCAAAAACGCGTTCTGTTTATCTTCGCTAAGATTTGCCAAAGGAAGAACCGCGATACTTTTCTCCGGGAGGACGGCGAGAGCGGCGGCCTCCGGCGACGCTGACACGCTGGTCAGCTCGGGCGCTAACTGGCGCGATAGGCTCCAAATCCCGAAGCCCATCGCGAGCGCCACGGTGCTCAGAACAGCGGCAGTCAACACGGGCCTGCCCCATCGATTCCTAACCGAAGAATCCGCGACGCCTGCAGTTTGTTCCCGAGCTTTGGAACTGAGCTTTGCCGGTTCTTCCGGATCCGCAATTTCTTCAGGGTAAACATTCATCGGCTTGTTCAAGAGTAATAGAGACGTCGATTGCGTTGGCTGATCTGCCCTCCCTCTCCGAGCAAAATGTGTTCCCAGCGGCTTACCGAATGTCGCGCTCGAGAGATTAGGATCCAAAGCGCCAACCGACGTAGGCGCCGACGCTTCATAGCATGATGGCTGCGTGCTCAACGAACACCCGGGGCGATTCGCGTTGGTGGGCAGCCCCGAGGTGGGTTTTAACTCTGCCCCCAGGCGCGGCTCGAAATTAGCTATCACCTACTCAATGTGGCTCCAGCTTTGAACTGACGATCCCATGCGAAACCTACGCGATCGCCCTGTCGGGCAAAAAATTACATTCGTGATCATGTTGATCTCGGGCGTGGTGTTACTCCTTGCGTTTGCGGCTCTGTTCTGCTTCCAAGCTTATACCTTGAGGCAGCATTCCGCCCACGAGCTGGCGGTGGTCGGTGAGATTACGGCTCACAATTGCGCCGCAGCGGTAATGTTTAAGGATGAGGGAGCTGCAGCCCAAATCCTTACTGGGCTGAAAACAATGCCCCAAATCGTCAGTGCGCGCCTCGAGGTCTCGGACCGGCAGCGCCTGGCTTATTTTGGTGGATTACGGGATGAATTGGAAATCAAAGCAGCGCGATTGAAATCGGGCTTCCGAATCGACGGCAATCGAATTCTCCTCGCACAGCCGGTGATGCTCGATGGGAAACGGGAGGGAACGCTCCACCTCGTCGCGGATTTGCATGCAATGACGTCGCAACTTCTCAAACTCTACGGCGGCATTTTCGCGCTGGTTCTGGCCGCTTCGCTTCTTCTCGCGTTCCTACTTTAGGGTCAATTCCTGCGGTTTATCACCAATCCGATTCTGAACCTTGCGGGCACAGCGCGAACGATCGCCCACGACCACGACTATTCCGTGCGAGCTATGAAGGTGTGCGGCGACGAGGTGGGAGATTTGACCGAGGCGTTCAACCAGATGCTGACGCAAATCCAGTCTCAGGATAGCGCGTTACAAACAGCACAACATGAATTGCAGGAACAAGTGATCGCGCTTCAGCGCGAAATCGGCGAACGTAAACGGGCGGAGGCGGCCCAGGCCCGGCTCACAGCTATTCTCGAAGCTACGCCCGACATCGTGATGAGTGCCAATCCAAATGGCATTCCCTTCTATCTGAATCGAGCGGGGCACGAAATTCTGGGCGTCGGTCAAGATCGGGATATTTCCGGAATGAAAACACTCTATTTGCATCCCGAGTGGGCTCGCGAAATTTTCGCCAAGGGGAGACTGCCGGAGGCCATCCGACATGGCTCGTGGGCGGGTGAAACAACCATTTTAGCTCGCAATGGAAAGGAAATTCACGTCTCGCAGGTCCTGATCGCGCACAAAAGTCCCGAAGGCAAAGTAGAGTATTTTTCCACGGTCTTACGCGACATGACGGAGTACCGCGAAGCAGAGGAAGCGTTGCGTCTTTCGCAGCAGAAGTTGCTCGAAACTTCGCGTCTCGCTGGCATGGCGGAAGTAGCGACCGGCGTCCTGCACAATGTCGGTAACGTGCTCAACAGCGTAAATGTTTCCGCCGGCCTCGTCGTGGAGAGGCTTCGTCGCTCCAAGGCGCCGAAGCTGGCAAAGGCCGCGGCACTTCTCACCGCCCACAATGGCGATCTCGGCCAATATCTAACGAATGACGTGAATGGGCAAAAATTACCGGGCTACCTAGCGAATCTCGGAGAATTCTTTATCGTGGAAAATGCCGAACTACTGAACGAGGTCGATCAACTAAGCCGTAATATCGAGCACATTAAGGAAGTAGTTGCGATGCAGCAGAGCTACGCGAAGGTCAGCGGCGTTTTCGAAAATCTCCAGGCCCATCGCCTGGTAGAGGACGCCATTGCCATGAACATTGGCGCGTTTGAGCGCCACGGGGTCGAGGTCGAGCGGCAGTTTTCAGCCGTGCCGGCGATCCGCGTCGACCGGCACAAGGTGTTGCAGATTCTCATCAATCTGATTCGCAATGCCAAATATGCCTTGGACGACGTGGAGCGCATGGACAAGAAAATTGTCATCTCCATCTCCGCACCGAACGAGCGCTATATCCAGATCGTCGTCTCGGACAACGGCATCGGCATTTCACCGGAAAACTTGACCCGAATTTTCGCACACGGTTTTACCACCCGCGAAGGCGGCCACGGTTTCGGCCTGCATAGCGGCGCGATCGCCGCGCGTTCGATGGGCGGGGCCATCACCGTAGCGAGTGCCGGCATCGGCGAGGGAGCCACCTTTACCCTCGAACTTCCCATTGCATCTACCGCATCTGTCACATGAACCTCGTACTTCAAACTTCGCAGCCCCACAATCAGCGCATCCTTATCATCGACGACAACCCCTCGATCCATGAAGATTTTCGCAAAATCCTCGGCCCCGCTGATGCCAAGCTCGCTGAAAAGCTCGATGCGACGGAAGCCTCTCTTTTTGGAGACCAGGCTGGTGCCTCGCGCGCACAAAATTTTCGGATCGACTCCGCTTTTCAAGGACAAGAGGGGCTGGCGAAAGTCCGTGCCGCCTGTGTCGAAGGCGCGCCCTATGCTGTCGCCTTCGTCGACGTGCGAATGCCACCTGGCTGGGATGGAATTGAAACCATCTCCCGTATCTGGAAGGAATTTCCCGATCTTCAGTTCGTCATCTGTACCGCCTACTCAGATTATTCGTGGGACGAGATCGCGAAGTCCGTCGGCAACACCGATAGGATGCTTGTACTCAAGAAGCCTTTCGATAACGTCGAAGTGTTGCAGATGGCGCACGCTCTCTCGAAAAAATGGCAGCTCACCCAGATGGCGCGAGAACAGATGGAGGAATTGGATGCGCTCGTAAACCAGCGCACGGCGGAATTGCGCGCCGCCAACGCCCGCTTGACCGGCGAGGTAGCGGAACGCGCTGCGGCCGAGGAAGCACTACGTCGCTCGGAGGAACGTTTTTCGAAAGCGTTTCATGCCAGCCCGGTGCCGATGGCGATTCAACGCCCTGACGGAAAAGATTGCCTCGATGCAAACACAAGTTTTCTCGAACTCGTCGGTGCATCGCGCGAGGCTGTCCTCGCAGGTAGCACGACATTTTGGGCCGATGAATCCACCCCGACTACTCTCCGCGAAGAACTCGCGGCTCGTCACGCCGTGCGGAACTTGGCCGCGACCATTCGCACCACCTCTAACGAAACACGCGAAGTTCTGGTCGCAGCCGAGAATCTCGAGCTCGGAAATGCTCTTTATCACTTGCTCATCTTGCAGGACATCACTGATCGCGTGCGGCTCGAAAACGAATTACGCCAGGCGCAAAAGATGGAAGCCGTTGGTCGGCTCGCGGCCGGTGTCGCCCACGACTTCAACAACATCCTCACCGTCATTCTTGGAAACACGTCGATGCAACTGCGGAATCCGCGGCTCGATAAAAAACTAACGTCTTCTCTCAACCAGGTGCAACGCGCCGCGGAACGCGCTACTGCTTTGACCCGCCAGCTTCTCGCCTACAGCCGAAAGCAAATCATCCAGAGGCGACCGCTGGCCCTCAATGAGGTTGTCGAGCAAACGGTTGCGATGTTGCGGCGACTGATCGGAGAACACATCGCCCTTGATCTGCAGCTCACTCCCGATCTACCGCCGATTTTCGCTGATCCCAGCAATGTCGAACAGGTCATTATGAACCTCGCGTTGAATGCTCGCGATGCCATGCCCGACGGCGGCAAGCTCACTCTCACCACCACGCGAGTCGAAGTCGACCAAGCATCTCGGGCACGCAATCCCGAATCGCAGCTTGGTCCTTACATCTGCTTGGCGGTGAAAGATACCGGTTACGGGATGGATGCAGCTACGGTCGGTCGAATTTTTGAGCCATTTTTTACGACAAAAGATCCGGGCCAGGGTACTGGCATGGGTCTGGCCACCGTTTACGGGGTGCTCAAGCAACACGGGGGTTGGATTGAAGTGGATACCGCGCCAGGTCGAGGCACGACCATTCGCACATTTTTCCCGTTGAGCGTTGAGGGATTCGTCGCTGCACCAGCCAAACCAGAAAATTCACCGACCGAATCCACACCGACTAATGACATCACTATTTTGGTAGTAGAAGATGAAGAAATGTTGCGGGAGTTCGTCAGCGAAGCACTTGCCGCTTTAGGTTATCGCGTGCTCTCAGCTGCTAATGGCCGCGATGCGCTTGATGTGTGGGCCGAACACCGCGATGAGATCGACTTGTTGCTTACCGATATTGTAATGCCCGAATCTATCTCCGGTCGGCAGCTGGCGCATACCCTCATCCTGGATAAACCGAATTTAAAGGTTATCTTTACCAGTGGTTATAGCTCAGAGCTTTTCGGATCGGAGTTCGAACGCGAAAAAGAGCATCTCTTTCTCGCCAAGCCTTACTTACCTGATCGGCTCGCGCAAACCGTGGCGATGCATCTCCAATCGGAAGGTGCGTCGGCAGCCGCTGCACGCTAAAAGTTAAAGCGCCGTCGCCGTGGTTCATGTGCATTGCCACATGATACTTTGGTGATAACGCGGCTAGAGAGAACGTGCGGAAACCGGACGCTGCACGGGAACATGGAAGCCAGGTCCGGTGCGATGAGCGCAAGGGCGTAACGCGCTTGCTTTGACGTTGCGAGGCAGACTCGGCCCACTACGTTGCCGCAATGTTTACAAAAATGATTGGTGTGCTCGGTATCGCGATGGCTCTGAGCTCTTGCGCCACCGTCATCCGGGGTGTGCACGAAGACCTTAAGGTCGTCAGCAATCCTTCCGGCGCGGACGTAACTCTCTCGACCGGAGAGAAGGGAGTAACGCCGGCGACATTTGTGAAACGGCGACGGAACAGTTTTCAGGTGACCGTGAGCAAACCGGGTTATTACTCGCAAACTGTCACTGTTAGAAGTAAAGCTTCAACGACCGGCGCGGCCGCGACGGCGGGAAATGTTGCCACGGTCGGGGTCGGTGTCGCGGTCGATGCTGGAACGGGCGCATGGAATTCGCTTTATCCAAATCCGGTCTCGGTTCAGTTAGTTCCGCAACCCGGCGAGCATCCTGCCAGGCAGAAAAGATTCGCGCGCGGTGGTTACCCGGTCGCGACGCCAACTGAGCGAGGCGGAATAGTTCGCAGCCCTTACACCCAACGGCTTTATGACGTGCACGCCGTGCCGCACGGAGCGTTGGTGCATGATGTGGATGTGAACAAACTATTTTTGAATCCTTGACCTTGTAGTGGCAGCTGTGTCGGCTGCAACTATTCAACAGATGTCGCGCGCTTTTGAAGACTTTCCAGTCGGTAGCCGTTTGATTTCCTCAACTCATCGAGTCACAGCCGATGCGATTATGGAGTTCGCGCGGGCCTTTGATCCGCAAATATTTCATCGCGATCCCAAATCAGCGCAGCAAACATTGTTTGGCGGATTGGCTGCGAGTGGCTGGCATACGGCAGCGGTTTCGATGCGCTTGTTTGTCGAGACCATGGAGGTCGCAGGCGGCATTATCGGAATGGGTGTCGATGAGTTGAAGTGGCCGAATGCCGTCCGACCTGGGGACGAATTGCGTTTGGAAATTGAAATCCTGGAAGCGCGGCGTTCGAAGTCACGCCCGGGTTACGGCATTATTCGCATTCTTAATGTAACGAAAAACCAGCGCGGCGAAGTTGTGCAATCGTTTATGGCGAACGCGATGTTACCGGCGCGCTCATCAGTTCCTTGAGATCTCGTCATTTCCGAGCCGCCAAGACAATGCCAGTCTCGTAGGAAGGTACATTCAAGGTTTCATGGCAGAATCCCTCGGTCCGAGCCGGACTGGCATTTCCGCTCGGGATAAGGGTGAATTTGAAGCTCCAGTTATTTCCCGAGCAATTTCATCATCGCTTCAGGATAACGCGAACCGGCAGCGACATCTTTTGGTGCTACTTCGTTGATTCGTTCGAGATCGTCCGCATTCAGCAGGACATCGAGCGCGTCCACATTTTCGCGCAAATATTTTCGCCGTTTCGTTCCCGGAATTGGGACGATGTCTTCGCCCTGCGCCAGGACCCAGGCCAGGGCGAGCTGTGCGGGCGTGCAACGTTTTTCCCGAGCGATCTCACTCACCTCGCTAACGAGATCCAGATTGCGCTGAAAATTTTCTCCCTGAAACCTCGGAGCAGTCCGCCGGTAGTCGTCCTCCGCCAGGTCTTCGAAGCTTTTGATTTGACCGGTCAGGAATCCGCGACCGAGCGGAGAATAGGGGACGAAACCGATGCCGAGTTCGCGGCAAACAGCGAGCACTTCCTCTTCTGGATCGCGGGTCCAGAGTGAATATTCCGATTGCAACGCGGTAATGGGATGCACCGAATGCGCGCGCCGGATGGTATCGGCGCCGGCTTCGGACAACCCGAGATAGCGCACTTTGCCGCCACGAACCAGCCCGGCCATCGCGCCTACGGTTTCTTCGATCGGCGTCTCCGGATCGACCCGATGTTGATAATAGAGATCGATGCAATCAACGCCGAGCCGGCGCAAGCTCGCTTCGCATGCTTGCCTCACGTATTCCGGTTTGCCGTTAATGCCGCGAAAACCTGGCGAATCCGGGTCGCGCAGGATCCCGAACTTCGTCGCGATGACAACGCGATGGCGTTTGCCGCGAATTCCGCGTCCGAGCAATTGCTCATTGGTGTGCGGACCATAAATGTCGGCGGTATCAAAGAAAGTAACCCCAAGGTCGATTGCGCGATCGATAGTGGCGAGCGATTCGGTATCGTCGTGATCGCCATAAAATTCCGACATGCCCATACAGCCGAGGCCGATCGCGGAAACAATCGGTCCGCCGCGTCCAAGTTTTCTTTGTTTCATGATTGTCCGATCCAGGTTTTAGGAGCGATCACATCCCAGCGCTCCCGAATGGCGTTGTATTCCTTTTGGGGCAACGGGCTTGATTCGAGCAGGCGCGCGTTTTCCTGGCAGCGCTCCGGTTTCGTCGTCCCTACAATCGCAGTGTGTACTCCTGGCACGCTTAAGACAAAACGCAATGCAATGGCAATCGACTCTTCGTCATTGCGCAAAAAATCGAAATTCAGTTTTCGCAACCGTTCGTAATATTGGTGGTGATAGGAATTGATCGGTTTGTGCCCGGTCTTCCACGCGAAGTTGGCGAGCGGCCGTTTTGCGATCAGCCCGACGTTCCGCGTCCGCGCCAGCGGAGCAATCTGTGAAATCGCTTCCTGATCGGCGATATTGATGGACGTTTGCAACGCATCGAAGGCGTCGCATTCCACCGCGAAACGCGCGGGATGACCATCGCCGCTATAGCCGAGATATCGCACCCAGCCGCGCTCGCGCGCTTTCTCCAAGGCGGAAATCGCTTCGCCTTTTTTCAGGACCGCTTCCGAACATCCATGCAGTTGAATGAGATCGATCCGGTCCGTTTGCAAACGGCGCAAACTGCGTTCGATGCTTTCCAAAATTGAGTTGGCCGACCAATCTTCGCTCCCGATCCCGCGCGGATGCCCGCATTTGGTGAAAAAGAAAAACTCATCGCGCCGTTTTCTGCTAATTGTCTGGCCGATCGATTCCTCGCCACCCTCATAACATTCCGCCGTGTCGATTACGTTAATGCCGGCATCGAGTGCGCTGTTCAACACCTTCCCGGTGTTTTCGATACTCTTGCCCGCAATGCTCGCCCCGCCAAATCCCAGCACGGTCACGTTCATATCCGTCCTTCCGAGGCGCCGTTTTTCCATCGTTGTCACCCTAGACACGACCTAGCGCATTGTCATCCCAAGCTCCAACTTGGGTCATCCCGATCGCAGTCGAGGGATCCCGGTGCGTAATCTTAAAGATAACGCCACGGAATTCTTCGACCCCCAAGCATTCGGGGTTCAGAATGACAATCTTGTCTTCCCGTTTCCGCGCTCGATGCGGCCAATCACCTTTGCCCGCAACATTCGTTTCACAGTCGCAACATCGCGCTGGCTAACGATCGCGACCATCCCGATTCCCATGTTGAAAACCTGATACATTTCTGCGCAATCGACGTTTCCTTTCTCGCCGATGAAATTGAAAATTTCAGGAACACGCCAGTTGCGAGTCTCGATCACGGCATCGCAATTCTTTGGCAGGATACGCGGGAGATTGTCGTTTAATCCGCCGCCGGTGATATGCGCGAGACCATGAATGATTCCGCGCGGCACTTTCGCCAGGAGCGGCTGATAATTTCTGTGCACGCGCAATAACTCTTCGCCCAGCGTTCCCCGAACCTCGGGAATTCGCGACGAAAGCTTGAGCTTCAATCTTTCGAACAGGATTTTGCGCGCGAGCGAATATCCATTGGTATGCAATCCATTCGACCGAAGTCCGAGAACCACATCTCCAATGCGGACCTTCCTTCCATCGATGATCTCAACGCGATCGACCGCACCAACGATGCAACCCGCCAGATCGTACTCCCCGCGCCGATACATTCCCGGCATTTGCGCGGTCTCACCACCGATGAGCGCGCAACTAGCCGCGCGACAGGCCTTGGTAAATCCACCCAGCAATTCCGAGAACACGCGCGGCTCTAATTTTTCCGCTCCGATATAATCGAGAAAAAAAAGCGGCCGCGCGCCGAGGACAGCGATGTCGTTGACACAGTGATTCACCAGATCGGCACCGACGGTGTCGTGCTTGTTCGCGGCGAAGGCGATTTTCAATTTGGTTCCGACGCCATCGACGCTCGCGACAAGTACAGGCTCGCGCATTCCGCGAAAGTTCGGCGCGAACAGTCCACCAAACCCTCCAATTTTTCCCAGCACCTCCGGGCCGTGCGTCCTGCGCACGAGCGATTGAATGTCGCGTTTGAGCTTGTTGCCCAAGTCAACATCAACGCCGGCGCGGGCGTAGGCTTTTGTTTTTGTCATTCCGAGCGAAGTCGAGGAATCCCGTAGCGTTACCTTTAAGCTAGCGCAACGGGATCCTTCGGTCCGAGCCGGACTGGCATTTTCGCTCAGGATGACGGCGTGCTGAAACCTATTTCAACTCCGCAAACAAAGTCGGTTGACCGTCCCGCTCTTCCGCCAAAGCGCGGGCCCGCTGCTCCCGCTTTTCCATGATGAATTTGTCCAGCGCAGGATCGACGGGCAGGGGATAATTCCCGTTAAAACAAGCGAGGCAAAAGGAATTGGCTGGCCGACCGGTGGCCTTGATCATGCCCTCGATGTCCAAATAGCCGAGGCTATCGACATTGAGATACTCGCAGATTTTTTCCATCGACATCTGGTTAGCGATCAACTTTTCCGGATCGGGAAAATCAATTCCGTAATGACAGGCGAAACGATGCGGCGGGCAACTCACCCGCAGGTGCACCTCTTTCGCGCCCGCTTCCCGCAGGTTGACGATGCGCGCTCGCGCGGTGGTCCCGCGCACAATCGAATCGTCCACCACCACAACTCGTTTCCCTTCCACCATTTCTTTGATCAGGTTTAATTTCACCCGCACATCGAAGTCGCGAATGAGCTGACTCGGCTGCAAAAACGTCCGGCCAA
>QHPP01000114.1 GCA_003219125.1 Verrucomicrobiota bacterium | reverse complement strand
CGCCCACGTGATAGCAAATGAAGAGTTCTTCAGCCATCAACTCCGCGAGAGAATCGCGCGCGAAAATGTCGAGCCGTTTCGAGAGCAGGCTGCCGAGGTTTCCACTTGGTGGACGATCCGTCGACTGTTTTGGACGGGAACGGCTTCGCTAGCACTCTTTCTCGTTTTCGCCGTTTTCGTTATGCGGGAGAAGAATCCAGCCGAGCAGTCGCAATATCTCTCGCAGATTCTAAACGCGCGCGTTGATCCGGTTGTGAGCCCAAATGCGACCGTTTCGATGTTCGAGGCAAAAGGGGACCGGGTAACGGTGCTCTGGACTGAGGGATTACAGTCGCTGCCAGCGGATTACGCAGCCAAATAACGGCTCATGGTTCGCTCGCTCCCGTTCGTCACCGCTTTTATCGCGCTGATCGTGAGCACAGCGCCGGGATTACGCGCGGCGGAGACCGTTTGGAGCGGACTCGTGATCGCGGAAAATGTCGCGCAACCGGAATCGATCCCGCCGGAATTGACTCGGATCGAGCGGCTTCTGAAGGAACTTTTCGGTTACAACCAGTTTCAGGTTATCGGCCAGTCGAGCAAGACACTCAAAACCGGTCAGGAAGACTGGCTCGCAACCAGCAAATTTTTCGGGCTACGTGTCGATGCCCGAGGCGAAAGTGAAGCTGGTTATGTTTTGAATCTGAAATTGTACAAGGAGAAAGAGCTTTTGCTCGAAACGGACGCCAAGTTGAGTAAGCGGAGTCCGCTCGTGATCAAAGGGCCGCAGGTTGGGAGTGGACAACTGCTGTTGGTGCTCGTTGTGCAGTGAATGCGGTCGATTGAGCGTTTCACGCTCGGTGTTAAATAATCCTAATCGTGGCGAAAGCCGCATTAACTAGCATCGCCCGCGGACCGGCCGATCCACCTTTGCAGATGCAATTCTTCGGCACGGGTTGTTTAGTGCGGGAAATGCGCGCCCCGCTTCTTTTTTTTGCTAGTCTATTTTTTATTATGCTCCGCTCTACCATTCATTCAGAAAAACCTTTCGAGTTTGCAAGAACACCGGGAAAGCTGCCGAAAGAGGTCGTCCCGATAAAATATTCCGTTCGGTTCGTCCCCAATATCGACAATTTCACGTTCACTGGGAGCGAAACCGTGGAGCTGGGCGTTCACAACCCCGTTCATCAGCTAGTCCTGAATGCGCTCAAGCTCAAAGTCATAGAGGCGTCTATCGATGGCAAAGCGCTGCCGCAATCTGCGATGAAAATCGACGAGAAGAACGAGCTGCTCACGCTAGCCTTGCCATCCCAACTGGCAACCGGCAGTCACACACTCGCGCTTACGTTTTCAGGCAAGATCAATCAGCAAGGCCAGGGCCTTTTTTACATGCGATATCAGGAGCAGGGCACAGGCGCGAAAAAGATTGCTCTCGGCACGCAGTTCGAAGCCACGGACGCACGGCGTCTCTTTCCATGTTGGGACGAGCCCAGTTTTCGTGCGCGTTTTCAACTGACGGCAGTAGTGCCGGAAAACTGGCTTGCGGTGTCGAACATGCCGATTGAGAGCGAGAAAAAGGTCTCGGATGGAAAGGAGATACGCTTTGCCGCGAACCCGTCAATGTCGAGTTATCTCAACGTTTTCGTCGCAGGCGAACTAGATCTCATCGAATCGCGAAGTGGACCCACGCAGATCCGCGTGATCACAACAAAAGGCAAAGCCGAGATGGGTCGCTACGCGCTCGAAGCCACGGCGCAGATTCTGAAATATTACAACGATTATTTCGGTGTGCCTTATCCGCTTCCGAAGCTGGATCAAATCGCTCTACCCGGCGGCTTTGGAGGCGCCATGGAAAACTGGGGCGGCATTACTTATTACGAATCCGCGCTTTTGTTTGACCCGAAAAACTCTTCTGCGGAGACCAAGCAAGATATCTATGAAGTGCTTGCGCACGAGATGGCACATCAGTGGTTTGGCGACCTCGTGACAATGGCATGGTGGGACAATCTCTGGCTCAACGAAGGATTCGCCTCCTGGATGGGAACGAAATGCACAGCGCATTTCAATCCGCAATGGGAAGTTTGGCTGCGAAGAAATTTGCCGCGCGATCCCACGCGGCGTGTCGGTATTGCCAAGGAGCAAGCGATGGAAGGCGACGCAAGATCGACGACGCATCCGATTCAGCAGCCGATCGCGACTGAGGCCGAAGCGAATAGCGCATTTGACGACATCACTTATAAAAAAGGCCAGTCATTTCTTCGGATGCTCGAAAGTTTTCTCGGCGAAGTGGTTTTTCGTGATGGAATTCGTCGATATATCGCCGCGCATAAATTTTCGAACTCCACCACCGCGGATCTTTGGAACGCACTTTCAGAATCGTCGGGTCAACCGATCGCTGAAATAGCAGCAGGTTGGACCGAGCAACCGGGATTTCCTGTCGTGAAAGTCAAGCGAGGCGAAGGCGGCAAGGTCTCGCTCACGCAAGAACCCTTCACGATCAATTTCAAGAATGCGCCACCACTCGAATGGAAAATTCCCTTAACGTATTCGGTCATCGGAGAAGCGCCTGGGACCTTGTTAATGACTGGCAAGATCGACAGTCTGCAAAACATTCCAGCCGATCGAGCGTTCAAACTGAATGTAAACGGGGCAGGAAATTATCGCGTCGAATATGACGAGCAATCCTGGAACTTATTGCTGCGAACTCTGCCTCAGATGGGCCTTGAAGATCGCGTCAATCTCCTGAGCGACGCATGGGCGCTCGTCCAAGCCAACCGCGCGTCTGTCTCACGCTACTTCGGACTGGTCGATAAATTACCTTCGTCGACCGAGCTCGCCGAGCGTGAACAGATCATCAATGTCTTGGATTTTATTAACCGGCTGCTCATTGGCCGTCCGGAACGGGAAAAATTTCAAGCCTACGCGCGATCGATCTTGCGACAGACCTTTGATGCGCTGGGCTGGGATCCGAAAGACGGCGAACCAGCTACCGCCGGAAACTTGCGGGCGAGCTTAATCACCGCGCTGGGAGATTTGAACGATCAAAAAATCGTCGTGGGCTGTCGTGAGCGTTTTAAGAAATATCTTACAAACCCACAATCGCTCCAACCCGATCTTCGTCCGCCAATTCTTGCGGTCGTCGGCCACTACGCCGACGAAGCAACTTGGAACCAGCTTCACGAGCTTGGTCTGAAGACGACGAGCACCGAGGAAAAACAAAATTACTACGACGCGTTGGCTGGCGCGATCGATTCCACGCTCGTGAAGAAAACCCTACCAATTGCGCTCACCGATGAGCTGCCAACAAGCCGCGCGGTATTTCTTGTTTCGAAAGTAGCTCGTGAAAGCGACCATCCGGATATTGCGTGGGACTTTGCAAAGGCGAACATGAAAGCGCTGCTCGCGAAGACCGACGCGCTCGGGGCAAACAGGTACGCGCCCAGTCTGTTCACCTTCTTCTCGGACGATTCCCGCGCCGATGAATTAAAGGCTTATGCAAAAGCTAATTTGCCTGCTGAGAGTGCAACCGAAGTGGCAAAAGCGGTGGACGAAATTCAGTTCCGGTCGGAATTCAAAAAACGACTCGCAAGTCAATTGAGTGCCTGGCTCGACAAGCAAAAACTGTAGAGGCAGGCGTGTCGCTCGCAAAACGTGGATCATCGCAGCCAGCGCTGGCTGCCACTGCACGCGAGACTGACGCGCCTTGTCATGACTGTGGCTGTTCGCCTTCAGGTGTAATCAGTAACCGCATTGGTATCATTGAAGATTCGTGGAAGCCGTGGCGCCGGAAAAACTCTTGCGCCAGGTTTTCCGGCCGGTCAGTCAACAAAGTAATACGAAGGAAATTTTTCTGGCGCGCAAAATTGATTGCGTGTTCGAGGAGTTTTGAACCGTACCCATGACCCTGGTACTCTTTGTGGATCACCAGATCCTCAAGCAGAATGACAAACCCGCCTTCGGCTGTGCTGATCGTAAAGAGTAAATTGATCATGCCAACGATGGCTCCGTCGCGTCGCAGCACAAAAACGCGTCCGCGGCTTGGTTGCTCGAAAATCAAGCGCAGCCCACGAAGTTGTTTCTCTTTGTCGGGCCGAAAGTCGCTCTCCTGAGCAAACAATTCGCCGAGCATTTGTGATAACTCGTCCAAGTCGGCCTCGGTTGCTGGCTCGATCACGACTTTTTCGCTCATTGTTGGATTGCTTATTTCAAAAATTCGAGGCGGTGGCAATCCTGGAATGATGGGACCGACATTCACATCGCCCTGCCCCGATTGACAATGCCGCGCCCATTCCTACTGTAACCGCTCTCAAAACGCGCCGAAATTATTTTTTGGTTTTATGAAGCGGACTTACCAACCATCGAAGCGAACGCGCAAACGCCAGCACGGATTTCGGGCACGGATGAAGACAAAAGCCGGTCGTGCCACGCTGGCGCGCCGGCGGCAACGCGGTCGCAAACGTTTGCTCCCAAAAGGGGTCGAGAGACACTACGCGCGCCATACGCAGGCGTAATTTTTCGCATTGCCAAGACTTTTAAACTTTCGAAATTCGAGATTCGAAAATTAAAGACTACTAGGCACCATTAGCTCAATTGGCAGAGCAAGTGACTCTTAACCAAAGTTCTTACGATGCAAACATGGCGGCGTTACCGAAAACGCTACCGATTCGAAAGGCCTCAAAATTTGCCGCACAGTCGATCTCGCCAGGGATTTCTCGCGGAAATTCTACTTCGTTGCTGGCGCCTGCGCGGCCTGAAAGGCCAGCCAGGCATTCCAAGCGCGTTCCCAATTTTGTTTCTCGGCCCAACACTGCGCCTCCAAGAAATGAAAATAGGCTGGGGAGCTCGACCGCATGCTAAAATGACGGGCGGTGAGAAGGGCATCATCGACCCGACCATTCTGTATCTGGGCGCGATAAAGTTCATAACCAATGCCGTAGTTATTGGGCGCGGCGCCGAAGCGCTTTTCCAGATCTTGAAGAGAGAAATTAGTGGCGACTCGCGGAAGCGCGACCGGTTCGCCGTATCGCTGGGTCAACTCGTAGCCGGCGCGAAAATCATTCTTGCTCGCCTTGTATTTCGCAATGCCAAGCCAGGCATAACGAAGCCAGTCGGGATGCTGCTCAACGGCCCGGGAAATCTCCTCGGGGTCGCCGCGTTCGGACCAAAAGGCGAAGAGCGCGAGTTTTTCTGTTTCACTGAACGATTGTAAGTTCGGATCATTTCTCAACAGTTGCGCGAGAGCGCGATTGAAAGAAGCGTCGGACACCCGGTTGAGATAGGGTAGCGCTAAATCGTGCTCGCTAAGCCCAATCGCTTCCAGAATCGGGCTGACTTCTGGACTCCTGAGCGAAGCCTCGCTTAGCATGCTTGCGTAAACTCCCGGTCGCTGAGATCCGGCTCTGCGTAACGCCTCACGCCATGCTGTCACGGCCAAAATTGGACGGTACGGCAGCCACGCGTTTCCTTCGGCCAACGGAACTTCATACGCGATCGGCTCCAGAACGCGCGCCCGGCGGAAATCATCAACTGCGTTTTGCGTCTGTTTGAGTTCGACTTCCGCAATAGCGCGCGCAGAGTAAAGCTGCCAATCGAGCAGCGCCCATCGAAGCGCGCGAGTTGTCAGAGCGGTTGTTTCACTAAAATTGCCCTCGCGATCGGCTACCGCCGATAGTTGCTTCGCGCTGGAAACACCGACTGAGCCGGGGAGAAGTTTCTCGCCGCGCGCGGCGACAACCAATGACAGTCCCGCCGCAAGTAATACCAACCCAACAAAGCGAAATAAGATCGGTATCCACTGGCTCGTTTTCAAAGAGAGCGGCCGATGCTCCGCGAGGCCAAGCAAAAATATTGCTGCAAAGGCCGTACCGACCTGGTGTCCTGAAACATCAACAATCCCATGGAGCGCGAACAGAAGCGCGGCGATAAGGGCGGCGAGACGATAACCTTGGTTGGTTCCCTCTTGCAGTGGGAAAACTCGACTAACAAGCAGGGCGATACCGACGATCGTGAGCACCACCGCCGGCCAACCGAGTTCCGTCCAAAGCCAAAGCCAGTCGCTTTCCGGATGCAAGGCTCGCGGGTCGCTGAGAGAAGCATTGCGAAAAATTGCAAAGATCGATTCGAAATTTCCAAAGCCGATTCCGCACCAGGGCGAGTTACGAATGAGTCGAGCCGTGTCATGAAAAATTTGCCACCGGAAATCCGTTGAGATAGCGGCACTGCCGAAATCACCAACACGAAATCTCTCGAATGTTTGCCCGCCGAAAAGCAGCAGGGCCGTGAGTAGCAGAAGAAGAAAAGAGACTCCAAGCGCGAGTCGCGAGGGAGAGCGTTGTCGGAACGCGAACGTGCCAAGCCAAAATGCGCTGCCCGCGGCAACGATCCCGATTCCAGAGAGCGAAAAATTCAATACGATCGCTGTCACGATCAGAACCAGTGCGAGGATCCAGACGATCCACCGTTTTCTTCTCTTGCGCAGATCGTCCTGACCGCAGGCAAGAATCATGATCGCGCTAAGCCCGAAAAGATCTCCGGTTTGATTCCGATTTGGAAATGGACCGAAATTTTGTTCGTTATGCCAGAATGAAAGCGTGGTGTGTGCCAAGTAAAACGCGATGCAGATCGCGGCTAGGAGCGCAATTCCACAGGAAAACAAGCGCAGTTGAGAGCGTGCCTCGCGAAGCTCCAGGACTTGCGTGGAGACGGCATAGAGCCAGCTCAGTCCAGCAACGAAGCTAACCAGATAGCCTAGCGTGATCCATGGCTGCGGAGTGAGCGTCGATGGAAGCTGAATTCCGAAGTTATTTACAAATGTCGCACGCCACTCCGGTTGGAAAAACCAGCGGGCGGGGAGAAAGGCAACTACCGCCAAGATAAAGAGGGTGAGAAGAACGAGATTCGTGAACACGCCGAGCGAAAACCGCGGCGGTCGCACCAGCAGGCAGAGCGCGAGAAGCGTGATGACAAGTCCTTCTTCCCATTTTTGAGTGGCGCCGCCAAGGAAACAGGCGAGCACGGGTAGCAACGCGACAGTCGCGTTGGCTATCCACCGAGTGGTGGCGGCATTTTGGTTCTCACGCGATTGAGGTCCTTGCATGGAATTTCGCATCAGCCCAAGGCAAACTGTTATGGCATGGGAATCGCTTTTAGATTCGATAATCTCAGCCTGACGGCAACAAAAACTCAGCAACCGGTAAGAGCATAACGCCTATGCAGGGCGTTCAATTGAGACCTAATCGTAGACGATTCGTCAAAGATTTGGCGTTTGCTCTCTAGCACGACGACTTCGAAGGCGTCATCGACTATTACAGCCCGGTAGTGACATTTGTGTCGGAATGTCTGTGCCAGAATTTTCATGGCGTAGATTGGCTGAGTGGCTTCACCCCTGGCTGATCATGTTAAGTTCTCGCAGACATGATACCTTGCTTTGTCATCGGGTGTCGCCTCCAAACTGACGCAAAAACAAGGGACAAACCTCTGGATCAGGTGATTCAAAGTTACTGGCGCTTTGATGCAGGAATTTCTGAACTCCTCTGTAAATTGACTTGGACCGACGGGTCGCGAAACGCTCGCAGCAGCCGCAGAGAAATAATGTCCGCGGGGCCGTCGGTCTGATGATTTTCACCGACTCGAGCCGAGGGGCTCGATCTGGTCGAAACGGAGTTCGCTACTCGCCTCGCCGCGGCCTGTTTCGCGGTAGCGTCCGATCCAGATGTAAGTGCGGCCGCCGTACCAGCGCGCTCGCTGATAGGTTCGGCGAATCAATGTGCCGGCGCCGGGAATTTCTTCCTCGTTGATGTAGTAACGCGTGGATACTTCGGTGAGGAGAAGACCTTTTGGCCTTACGACATCTGTCGGTGGGACACCCAGCTTCGGCATCGCGGCGCGGCGAAACTCAATCGATTGATTGCTACCGGCCTGATGCACGGGCAGGAAGGGAATCCAATTCTCCGGCACGGTGGTGCCGAGCACGTAACGGATGCTCGCGGTCGAGGCTGTAATCGGCGGCGGCTCGACCCCGAATTTGTCTGCGGTGTCGTATCCATTGATACCTTTCCCGGTGCCATCGGGAATCACCTCTTCAATGGCCCAGACCATGTTCGTCATCTCGTCACGCGTGTAATTCACTTGTTCGAGTGGTTCGCTTTCGAGCGTGCTGGTGAGCGCGGCCGGAAGGAAGAACTGCCGGTTATAACTGCCGAGCTCGTTCTTGTTGCTGAGGTTGAACATACTCCAGCGCTGCCAGTCGTTTTCTTCGCCCTCATCCGCGGCCCGGATGAGTGTGCGTTCGCCGAAGACATCCGTGACAACGAGCGCCTTGATTTCGCAAAGCGTATTCACGTTCATGGAATAGGGAATGACGAACCAGTCGTTCCCATAGATGAGGCCGAGTTCCGCGAAAACGAGGAGGAGCGAGTCGGTCGTCTTTGCATCGAGCCGGCCGAAGTTGATCTGGCGGTTTTCCATTTCCCAGAAACGCGGGTTGGGCATTCCTTTGAATGACGCTGCGACCGGCAGAAATGAGATCGGCTCTTGCGGTTGCGGCAGCGCGGGGGTCGCGGCATCGGTCGCAAGTGCTGGTGCGGCCGGATCGACTTCGAACGAATACCAATCAAGCCGGCCTTCGTTGTAATGCGAAGCGTCGAGCACCAGTTGAGTGCCGTCACTTCGCGGCGCAGCCGCTTGCATTGCGTAGGTAAGCCGCCGCGAATCCCACGCGCTTTCATTGGGAACCTGGGAGTATTGACGCTCAAACCAATCCTGTAGCGCTTTCGTCAAATCATCAATGTGATCGGCCGCGTCGACAGACACGAGCGTTTCGAAAGTCCCGCCGTATATTGCTTGCAGCACTTTCTGCCCGTCGAAATCACGTCGCTTAGTCGCAACGTAGACATTGAGTCCGTCAATCTGGCCGCGGAAAACGGACTCGTCGTTCTGCGCGAAAGCAAAGGCGGTTCGATACTGCGGCAGGTATTTTGTCCGCAACACCGGCTTGTGCAGCTTTAGGAAAAAGTGCGCGACCTGGACTTTAAGGGCGTGCGGAAACGAGACCGATTTGTCGTCTGCAAGCGGAATAAGTTCACGTTCCGCCACCGTCTCGAGCGGAATGCTATCGTCGTAGCTATGGCCGGCTGCGCCGCGGAGCGCGATCCGGTCGATGTGCATCTGCGAAGTGAGCAGACGCGCGTCGATGGCCGAGCCGGCATCCTCCGCTTCGAGCTCACCCATCTGCCACTGGCGGGTGAGCAGCCAGAGCGGGTCGCGAATTTCCGCGCGCAGACTGCGGGTGAAATCCTCCGTGCGCGCGCGTGGCTCGAGCCGGTTGTAAGCGGTAATTTGCGGGTCGCGATAAATGTCCGCGAGCAGCGTCGCGCTTTTCGTGAAGATGTTGTGCAGCGTGTCGACCGGCATATCAATCAGGGATTGCGCACGAGAACCTCTGTGCCTAGGACGCGTTGATTCACGAAAGCGACGTTGCGGGCGTAATCGAGGTTTATCGTGCTTTTCCCGGTTGTGAATTCCGCGATCGTCGTCGGCAGGAACGGGGCCACGCGCGAAAGAGTTTCAATCATGTCCGGCTCAACCGCGCGCAGCTTCGCGCGATCAAAGGTATCGAGTACTATCGCGACGAGATTGTCCCAGCTCCAGTGACCCGTCTCCACCGGCGCGACCGCGAGCAACACCGCGCCCGGCGGCGCGCTGTTCGGCGCATCGTAGTTGAATGCGATGCCCGTGACCTCCTCCTTCTTCGGCAGCGTCTCGAGCCATTCGTCAATGAGAAAACCGCATTGCGCGGCCGTGGGCACGAATGCTGGCGGCAGAGATTGCATGACCGAGATCGTGTCGTGCACGATGTTCGTGCCTTCGGGGAATTCGACGCCGAGCCAAGTATCGTTGGCGCGATAAGGCAGTTGCATCGGACTGCATTCCCCAGCCTCAGCGCCGAAGGTTTCGCCCAGCATCCTTGCGAGACCGAAGGTGTGCATGTTTCGCCTGACGAGTGCTACACCGTGCAGCCATTCGTCGATCGGCAGCGGCAGCTTCAGGACGTCGCGGACATGCTTGAGCAACTGCGCCCGATCGCCGTTAGCTGTCACGACATCCGCCAGATTCGTGAAACTAAATTTCGGCAACAGAACGAAGTCATCGCCCAGGAGCGACTTCGCCATTTCGGCGAGGAGCGTCACCTTTTGCGGCGGTTTCGTTGCCGCGTCGTTTACGCGCGCGAGCTTCGCGTCAAAGGCCTTCGTCACATCGGTATAGCGCTTTTGCAACGAATCATTTTGCGCCACCAGAGCGTCGCGTTGCTCCGCCGCGAAGCCGACGGCGCTGAGCGGAAACGTGTGCACGAAACCGGCGTTCGCGATCTCGATGAGGCGATCGCGCAAAGAATCGATTGCAGCAGACGTTTGCAAGGTCGCTGCAGCATCTGCGGCGGATTGCAGCGCGGCGAAAAGCGTATCAAACTCTCCGCGCACACTACCGACACGGCTTTGCAGCTCGACTACATCGACGTTACCGGGATTCTGCGACGCTGCTGTCCCCTGCTTTGAGGTAGGCACGAAATCCTGGGCCTGCAGAGGGCGCGACTTGCCGGCGATTTCACGGATCGCATTCGCCAGCGGCAGGACCTCGGCGAAGGAACGCACCGCTAATCCCCCACCGCCGCTGTTCGCGAATTCGATCTTTACAATGACGGCGTCGCCTAACGAGTGCTGCCGGGCGAAAAAATATCGGACGCGGCTCTCCAGCTCCGAGAAGCCGGTCGCTTCTACTTTCTTCCCAATGAGGAAAACGAGATCGAGCGGCTGCAACTTCAGCTCTGCCAGACTGACGGTGTTTTGAACCGGCGTCCCGCCCTCGACCAATACCTGCCCCTGCGCGTCCACCGCCTGCGCCATGCAGCGAATAGCAGCAGGATCGCCTAGCAAGTCTGCGACCCAATGATTGAAGGCCGGCTCCGTGCGCGCGCGCCGGCTGTGCGGAATGGCTGGCCAGGGATTGCTCGTCATTGCGGTGTCGAAGTGAAGCGCAACACGATTCGTGAAGCTCAGCTCGCTCCCGCGCGAAGAGTCAATCACCTCCACCTGCACAGGCATGTCGCCGCCGGAAATGGCGCGCATCACGGCGCCGGCGCGATCGAAGTTTCCGAGCGCGAGCTGATAGGCAGCTTCCGCGGTGAGCACGTCACGTAGGGAATCGAGCGAGTTTTCCAGGTTTCGCTTTTCCTGTTTAATGGCGTCGACCTGTTGCGCGCCTAGCGAGTTCAACTCCGCGATTCCGTACGGGAATGCGGCCGTGGTGCGCGCGAGATCGAGACCATTCACAACCGAGTAGTCCTCCGTGATTGAGGCGGCTTCGCCGGCGATGCCCTGCCGGGGCACTTTTGTCCGCTTGATCGGAAATGCTTGGCGAAAGACGGGCTTGAGCTGGTCGAGGATTACGGGATTGACTGACCGCGTCGTCCAATCGTGCAAGCCGCGCTCGAACAGATAGCCGAGGAGCGCCTCGAGCGATTGACCATTGCGCACGCCGTCGACAAGGTACCTTGCGCGGCGAACGCGTGCTGACGAGAGATTGACGGCGAGCTTGTCCTGCTCGCCCGGCGAGGCGTGGGTGAGGTAACCGTTGCGCAGAATCGCGGCGGCGGTGGCGTGGTTCAGTGACGGTGTGTGCACGTAGCCGCCGTTGTGCGGATTAAGGTAAAGATTCTCCGCGCCTTCGCGCAACTCGTTCGGCAAAACATCTTCGGGAATTCTCACTCGCCGCTCGGGACTCGGGCGCACGTTCTCCAGATAACCGTAGCTGCCGAGATACAGTCCGAGGCGACGCGCGTCCTCTTTACCGTTGAGGTTGCGGTGCGTGCGCGCGCGCAAATCGAAGAGCGCTGTCTGCCAGCTATCGAGCCGGTAGTTGACCGTGTCGATGTGCTCGGCGAGCAGACGCTCCAGTCGCGCGGTGGGAAGTTTCGCGAGCGCGGCAAGACCGTCTTTAGCGTCGGCGAAATTCTTTCCTACGTCGCGTTGCGCCCCGCGCGTGAAGCGATCGAGCTGCACAAAAGAGAGCAGGGGAGTATCCGAGGTCTCGTTAGGCAAAACGCGATTCGCCGGTGCGCGGAATACTTCCCAATGCGTCAAGTCTGGCTGCGCCGTGATGTTCATGAACTTGCGGCTGCGCACCAGTTCTGGCGCGGAGATCTCGGCCATCGTAAGCAAATTGAAAATACTCTGCGTCCCTTCGTGCAGGAGCGCGTAGCGCAGCATCAGATAGAGAAGCGAATGCGGCGCCGGCACGCCCGTGCCGAAGTCTTCCGCTTCAAGCTTCTGCGCGTCTTCAGCGTTACTGAGCAGCCAGTCGATATAGTTGCGGCCCGTTGCTTCTTCAAACGGCTTGATTGTGCGCTCTTCCGAAAGCGGCAGACCGTCGATCAGATTCTCGCGATCAAGCCGCGTTTGATAATGACGCCAGATTAACTGAAGGAGCAGCGGAACTGGCTTGTTCGTGCCGTCATAACCAAACATCGTAAGGAACGCACGCGCCAGACTGCGCTCGATTAGCATCTTGATGAAGTCCTCGCCGTAGCGGCCCCGATAAGCCAGCTGCTGTTCGTTGAAGAGGGCATCGAAGCTGTAGCCAACGCGCTGGAAATAATCTGCCGAGGTCGGCTGCAGGCCGAGCACCTTCATCAGATTCGCGCCCGCGTCGCCATCTTTGCCGATGTGCGGCAGTTCGCCTTTCAGCGTCGCCCATTGGCGCTGCAACTCGGCCAGGACACGCCGCACTTCTTCTTCGAAAGGGACGATGCGCAGCTCGCCCTGGCGATAACTCCATCGCGGGAAGGTGCTCGTCAGCAGAAAGCCATACGGTTGATTGCCTACTCGCACCGCGGCCAACGGACCGCGTCCAGTCACGTTTTGAGTGAAGAGGGCGCGCACGCGCTCAATTGTCGCGCTGCTCATCACGTCATTAAGCATTGTGTTGAGGTAATATCCGAAAGTGCCGGCGTAGAGCGCCTTGTTCATCGCGATTGCTTCCGCGTGATCCGTCAGGTCGGCATTCGCGATGTGCTGCAGCGCATCGTATGCGATGCCGAGATACTCGGCCAAGCGCTGACCATCGCTGGCTTTGTCGGCCTCGGCGACCCAGCGAAATAACTCCGGGCCAACTTCGACGAAGTAGCTCTGTTCCGCGTGCGGATCGGTCGCGCCGAAGCCAGAGGAATCGTCATCGGTGTTGTTTGTGGGCGTTCCTTGCCTAACGAGTGCAAAACCTTTCGCGGAGTAATGATGATTGTGAATCAACTCCTCGATCAACTTCTGCGTGTCCGTTTCGCTTGCGGATAATTTCAGACCAATGACGAGCAACTGCTCGAAACCTTGCGCGAAATCTTCAGCCGTGAGTCGCAGGCGGAAACCCATCCCGCGCTGCACCGCGAGCGGAAAATCCGCGACCCAACTGAACTCTTCGCCGAGGTCGAGACGGTTCGTTGCCGGATCGCGTTTTAATCCGGATTTGCCGTCGTCATCGAGCGGCGCTGGGCCGACGACAAGAATGTCATCGACCTGCTCGCCCACGACCGTGTGCACAACCTCGCCACCGCGAAAGGTTATGAGAACGAAGTGGTCCGGCATCACGCGGCTATGGGGTGCTTCGGTCCAGCTGTCAGGTTTTGCCAGATCGAACTGCGGAAATTGCAGGGCGTCGTCACTCGCAGGGGGCGGCGTGCTCCAGTTGGTCGGCTTGGTTTGCAACGCTACCCAAGCCGAACGGTTCGCGCCGAAATGTTTCACTAGCTCCTGCCAGGCTGCCTTGCGGGCGGTGTCATCTGTTGCCGCGCGCAACGCTTTCCAATAAGCGATGGCGTTGGTTCGCTCGCGTTCGGTGAGCAGCTTCTCGTGTGTGTTGATCGCGATCTCATCGGGAAAGACGCGCACCCAAAGTTCCCGTTGCTCGCGCTCCATTTCCTTAAAGCGCGTCTCGAGCCGCAGCGGAAGTAACATGATCGGTGTGGTGTCGTCCCACTCTTCGATGAGTTGCTGTGGCGTGCGTTGGAAAAGGCGGCCGAGCAGGTCGCGCACGTCGGCGTCGCCTTGCCTAACGAGTCCCTTTTGTTGCTCGACGCGTCGGCGTTCCCGCTCCAGCTCGCGCGAACGATCGGGATAAAACACCGGCTCCTGATCGTGTTCGAGTTGATCGAGAACTTCTTTGCGCTCCGCCTTTCGTTGCGCGCGTTGCAACGTCACTTGCCGCATGCGCGCGCGATGCAGCTGCTCGCGCGCGTCGTTCAGCGTCGCGCGCGCCTGACGCAAGGCATCCAAGGTCTCGCTGTATTCGCTCATGCTGGCGGCACCTCGAGGTTTTCCAGCATTTCTTTCGCGTGCACCGCGATCATGACGGGCTTCTGATAGAGGATCGATGCCATGTCGGCGGAATGACTGCCCCATTGGCTTTTCTCCGCCGCGGAGAGGCGATTGAAGAAATCTGGCGCGGGCGGCTGCGCCGTGTCGATGAACCGCAGACCTTCGCCAAACTTCGTCCATGCAAGATCGTCCCAGGTGACAGTCGACGGGCTGTCCGGTTCGAAAGTGATGTCCATGCCAAAGCGCGGTTCACCGGGCACTTCCTGGATGATGAAATACCAGCCCCAATCATCGTTCGGATTCTGGGGATGGTCCGCGCCTTTTGCTTCCTCCGGGGTCATCTCGAAACCGAAGAAGCGAATGTCCGGTTCGATCTCCGCGCGGAAAATTGGGAAACGGATTTCGTCATGCATTTCCGCTTCCGTTTTCACCTCCTGGATGACGGGGTCTTTGCTCGGATCCGGAGTGCCGTCGTCGCGCCGGAAGATATGCGCCTTCTGCGCATACACGATTGTGTTCGGATATTTCTTCAGCAGTTCGCCGCGGACGAGCAAGACGAGCTGGCGGCCCGGCGGTCTTTTCGGGTGCCGATGCTTACCGAGCTGTGACGCCGAGCCCCATGTGTCCATCGGCACGATGTCTTTATAGCGGTCGGCCTGTTCTTCCGGCGTGAGGCCGGAGTCGGTCGCGATGATTCCCTTCACATCCCAAAACTGCCGGAAGTAGCTGCCGCGTTGATCTGTCGGATACTCGCGCCACAGCAATTCCTTCCCGAACTCGTGATTGAGCCCAACCATATAGGCCTCGATGAATTCGGGATTGGTGACGAGCAACGAGATCGTATTCGGCGGCACAAGCTCGAGGTTCGGCAGGAACAATTCGCTCGAGATGTCGCGCAGCCTTTCGTACATCGGGTCCGGGAAATCCGGGTAGGCCATCGCTGGAATGAGATGCTCCGGATTGAGCAGCCAATCGGGGTTGAATGTGAAACGCACTTGCCGCGCGACAAGTTGTGGAAAGACGGCGGTCGCGCGCATCGCGTCGACGAGCTTCGTATGTGCATTGGCGATGTCGAAGCGCACCGGTTGCGGCTCTGGCGGCTGAATTGTCAGTCGTTGATTGAGCCGTATCGCGGCGACGCGGAAATTCTTTGCCTCTACGGTATCCGCGCGGGCAGCCGCGCGAGTGATCATCGAAACCTGATTGAAGTGCAACGCATCGGCCGATGATGACGTTGCCGTCGTGGTCGACGTTACTTCCGTTGTCGACGTCGCACTGATGGGCGTGACGGGATCAGTGACGACAAATGTGAAATCGGATCGCGGCGGCGCGTTTTCGATATCATGCAACGTGCTTTGGGGATCGGCGAGCGATCTCGCGGCCTGCAAGGCGCGTGCTCGTTCCGCCGTGGCGAAATAGCCGACTACTCCCGCGCCTGCGACTAAAAGCGCGAGCCACCACAAGCCAGCCATCGCGAGAAGCAACGCGGCGCCTAACAAGAGGATGAGCGAGAGCAAACGATGCGTGAGCACCCATTGCAGCCAGGCCGGCTCATTCGCGCCGGGTAACTGCTCGGCGATGCGGTCATCCGTGATCACGGAGTCGGGCACCTGCTTTGGTGGCGCGGCGGTGATGCGCCCTGCACTTAAATCTTCGATCAGGCGCGCATGCGTGAACGCGCCGTTCGCCGCACGCAACCGCCGTCCATACGCCCCACGTGGCCGAATCATACGGCGCATCGCGCTGTTCACCGCGGCGGGTGGAGCGAAACTTTGCGTGAGTTGATGAAAAAGCGTGGTGGGCGAGCCTTTCACCTTCTTCAACACCGGCGCGAAGACGGCCAGCATCTCGGCGGGGCCGAGGCGTTGCGTGAAATTCGTCTGGATTGCGCGGACTGTTTCCATCGCGACTACGGAGTGGCGGATGATGCGGTTGGCAGAGAGGATTTTCTTCACTTGCTCCCACGCGCGCGCGACGTAATTCTCCTGGTTTTTTTGGATAACGCCGGTGCCGAAGCCAGACGGGACGCGCAGCCGCGGATCGCGATTGAGGTCGTTGAGCCACCCGCCGCCCGCGGGATCAATCCGATGTTGATTCGCGTGATTCTCGCCGTAGATCGGTGGCGAGACGACCGGATCAGCAGCGCCATCAGATACGTCCTGCACGTCAGCTGGAAAATTCAGGATCGACTTCAGCTCCGCGAAGAACGGCTTCGTTGGATCGACATCTTTCGGTCTCGAGACAGCGGTTGGCGCTTTGAGCGCGCCTTCCAATCCGATGATCGATTGCGGTCTTTCCGGCGGCGGGATCGCGCCAATGTCCGCGCCTTTGGTCATGCCGAACCCGGGCTGCGAAGCGTCCATGTCGCGGATGCCGACGCGGTGGTCCATCGATCGCGGCTCGAGCAGCTTGACCAACGACTCGAAGTCTTCGTTTGCGCCGGTGCGGAAGTACCAGTCGTAGTAAACGGGGAAATCGACCGGCGCCGCACCTGCCGTCCAAGCTGGCTGCTGCGCGTTGATTGCCGAAAGGTCTTTGTGTCCAAGCCCGGCCAGCCTTCCAGTTTCGAAGGCTGGAACAACGAACGCGCGATAGGCGGTCTTCAGTTTCAGCTTCCGCGGGCAGATCAGCCGACAGATGATCTTGTCCGAATTCGGATGATCCAGCTCGTGCAATGAACGAAGGAATTTCTCGAAGTCAGTAGGCGTGTCGTAGCCTTCGTTGATATGGACGTGACCCCAGGCCCAGGTCTCGTTAGGCGGCGGTAACGCATCGGCCTTCGTCACCGTAACGGTTGGCAATGGGAAGCCCTTCTCGTTGCGCGTATACTCGCCGGTGCCCTCCGGCTCGCCGGCTTCGAGCACGAGGAGCGTGAGCCACGGGCGCAGGCGCTGGCCGTTTGCGCCCGCCGGTGTGAAGCGCCAGAGATAATCTTCGTCGTAAATTTCGATGAAGGGCAGGTAATTCGGTTCGAAGTTCGTAATCAGATTGCGCGGCTCGGTGCGCACGACCATGTCCGCAATCAGGCCGATGATGTCGCCCGGCCCGACGAGCGCGAACTCCTTGTGCACGGGCGTGGTGTTCAGTATCACGTCGATCGGCACGCGCGACCGCTCCTTAGCGACGGAAGCGCCGAGGCCGAGGTTATCCGGCTCGGTGATGCGATTGCCGATGCCTTTGCGCAGCCACGAGCTAAAAGTGTATTTCGCGACCGTGATGCTCATGCTGCGTCGCTCAGTTCGTAGCTCGACAGTACCTGCAGACGGCCCCGCAGTTCGGGATTGGTTGCGACGAGGTCGTCGTGCAGCTGCCATGCTTCAGCCGAAGTTTTCGCGGTGAGCCCCGGCGCGTGCAGACTCAGATCGTTTCCATTCACGACTTGGAACTCCGGCTCTTTCACATCGACCTTTGCAATCGGCGTCCCGCCAGTGCGCCGGGCCACGGCGAATTTATTTTTCGTCACTGCGCCCGCACCGGTGAAGATCGAGAAGACGGAGCCAAATAGCCTAACGAGTCCTGCGCGGATCGTGAGGCCGCGTTTCCTATGCACGTAGCTCAGCTCGTAGATAACGTCCTTCGCCGTATTCGCGCCGGTCTGTGAGCTATCGCCTGTGCTGAAACGCAGACCGCTGCGCATTTTGTCGAAGGACTTACGCGCGAGTTTCTCGTCATCGCTCAGGCGCAGGAAATTCGCGGTGGCAAATTCTTCCCGCACTTCGTCTGTGCCGCCGTCGGTGAAAGTCAGCTCGAAACGCGTTGTGCCTTTTGGCTTTTGATTGCCGAACTTGTTTATCTCGAGGCCGAGCGGCACGACTTTTTGGCTCACCGAGAGAACGGCGAATGGGTTCATCACGATCTGCTCGGGCGGCAACTCGAGTTTTCTCAGTGTAACGTTCGGGTGTGCGTTCGCGGGTAAGGTCGCGAGCCAGTTGCGATCGTCCTTCAGTGCCGCTTCGACCAGCGGGAGCACATCGACTTCCGCTTCGATCTGCGCAGGCGCGTCGTCGCCCCACGTGACATCGAAGTCAATCGATATCGAGAAAAATAGGATGTCAATGCTCGCTTCGCCGCGCGCGCGGAAGGGACCGGGCCCGGAGAGTTGGCCATGAACGTGGATGCCCATCAGCTCATCGGTGCCATCGCGCAAGGCGAGCCCCGCTTCGAGATCGGCAATGAAATGGAACGGATTGAATTGAACGAGCAGGTCGTAGCCGAGGAAGCCGTAGATGTTCAGCCCGCATCCCTCCGCATAGAGCTCGACACGCGAGCCGGACTGCACTGTGTTCGACGTGATCGCGAAGTAGGTTTGGCAGGTCAGACGCGGGTTATCGCCAGAGAGGAGCGAAATACCGAGCCGCCGCAGTCCGCGCAAGTCCGGCGGGATTTCGTTAAACGAAGGATGAAAGCCGCCGACCGTGAGAATAAAGATCGCTTGGTCGCCCCAGCCGATGCGCAGCGCCATGTCCCCGGTGAGGGTGTAGATGAGCAGATGCGAATCGTAGAGACTGGCATCGAACCAGATCAGGCCTTTGTCGAAATCCACGCCGCCCGCGAAGTTCACCTGCAAGTTGAGGATCGGGAGGTCTTCGGCGGGCAAACTGCAACGCAGCACTCCGGCGATGACAACCGCCGGCGTCGGCAGATCAATGATCACACCCAGCTCGAGCGAGATCAGGGTGGGAGTGCCCCAGCCGAGTTTGCCCATCGGTCCGATGACGAAGTGCTCAGTCGCCAGCGGGAAGATGTTCTTAATGTCGCTAATGATGCGCCTGATGTTGGCGATGATGTCTTGTGGGAAGAGGACGCTGCTAAGCGCGCCGGTGCGCACCCCGACGCGCAACGCTTCGGTGTCGAGGCGGCGTTTCATTGCCAGCAATCCGCCGACGCCGACGAGTGTGAAACCGAACCCGAGTTGAATCGGCGCGAACTCCGCGGTCACGAGAATGAGCAGCGCGAAATCAATGCTGCCGTCCGGCATCTTGGTATTGATGATGGCGATGGCTTTCAGCGCGATGACACCGCTGAAAGTCAGCTCGAGCGCGCCAACGTATTCACCGCGGGCGGTGTCGACGGAAAGAAAGCCGCCGCCCTTGACCACGCCGGCATCGACCGCCAGGCCGATACCGCGCGGCGGCACAAAGTCGAGACTGAAATCCGCCATGCCGAGTCGCCCACTGGCACCTGGCGGAAATGTGATCGCCGCATCCGCGCCGATGTGATCGACCGTCGCGCTGAGCGGCCCGAGATGTGCCGTGAGCTGCGCGGCCATCCCGATGTGCACAGCCGCGTCGCTCCCGATGCCTACCGAGAAGTAGAGGCCATTGAGCTGTACGACCACGAGGTCTTCGTGCAACGGAATGAAAACTTCGAGCCCGGCATCGCCCGTCACGCGCAAGCCATCCTTCGGATTCCAAGTGGCCGTGAATGGGAAGTTCGCTTCGAGGTGAACGCCGGAGAGCAGTTTCTGGATGAAGCCGTCGCCTTGCGAGAAATCGATGATCAGCTTGCCTTCCTCGACCTTGAGTTGGACCTCGGGCTTAACGTCGCCACCCGCGGTGCTGAGATGCGCGTCAACGCCAATGCTGCCACCGATGCTTTTCGCCTGAAGTCGCGTTCCGCCGGCAACAGCGAGCAGGGTTATCGGATTGTTGTCAGGGTTTTGCGCTTTCAGGCCGAGGAGAACTTTGAGATCGAGATTACCGGTCGGCGGGATTGCCTTGACCGTGAAGGGCGGTTGCCACGTCACACCGACACCGGCGGCATAGTTGGCCTCGACGTGCACGGTTCCTTTCCACAAATCGGAAAAATCCACGGTCTGGTCGAACGTCGCGTTGCCGGGGAGTCCTAGTTCCGCTTTCAATCCTGGCGGAGAAACAGACGTGTCCGCGTGCAAATTGAACAGATACGCTTCGAGCACCGATGGCTGTCCCGGTGTTTCGTAGATCACACCGGGCACGCCGAGGTTCTCGAGCAACGCGAGCGTCTTCGTCAGAAGAACGCGTCCATCGAAATCCGGCCGGCCAAATTTGAATCTGTCCTGCAGATATTGGTCGGGATGGATGACGAGCTTCGGGATTTCGTCGACGCGGAACCGGCGCGGGATAACCTCGCGCGGTGCATTCGTGACTTCGAGTGTCTCATCGGGTTTGAACTCGCGGTCGATGACGCCGAGCAGATCGAGACTGTTTGTGAGCGTCGGCATGCGCTCGTCGAGATAACCCACGGCCATGTATTCAATCGTGCGCACCGCCATTTCCGCAGCGAGCGTCTGCAAGCGCGCCTTGTCTGCCGCCGGTAGCGCATTCGCCGCTTGATGCAAGGCGTCGCCAACCTGCTTCAGCAGCGCGATCAGGTCGGCGATATTTTGCAGCAATGGCACTCCCTTCTCGATTATTGAGAGCGGATTGTTGTTCGTGATCGCGGTGGCGAGCGCGGTGATTAATGGGTCTAAGGAGCCGGCTTTTGTCGCCGCCGCGGAGAGCTTGTTGGCAATGTTTGCGTCGCCCGCGATTTCTCGCGGCAGCTCTTCACCGAGCTTGGTGAAGATGCCGGGGCCCGCACCTAACAAGTCTTCCAGCGGCTGCAGCGCTTTACCCAACTCCAGCGCGATGGTTTCGAGTGTTCCCGAGGCGTCTGGCATCGCGTGAACTATTTGTTAGGCCGGCACTCCTGCTCGGTTGCCGACCGCCTCGATCATCTCCTGCAAAGTCATGCCATCGCTGATCATTCCAAGATCGGCTTGGTAGCGTTGCAGGTCCTGTCGAAACGCAGCCGACGCATAGCGTTTCAAGATTTCACCAAAACGGTGCGCACTTTCCTGCAACGACAATCCGTCGGCCTCGAACGGCACCCGAATGTGCGGTGTGTGCGCAGCACGTAACGCTAGTCGCACCCAGACCGGACCGCGGCAGCGATGCCAGACGGTCGCGACCCGCTTATTGCGATTGATCAATGCCATCACTTCATCCCCATGTTTGTCGAAGAGGCCAGCCAATTCCGCTCCGCGTGCCGTGGCGCGCAGTTGTTCTTGCAACGCCCCCAGTGCATCTGTTTGCGGTACTGCGACCTTGGACACCGGCGGATTTACCTGCGTCACCACGTCTACGGTTTTCTTCGCGTCCACCCGACCCGCGCCCCATCCGACGTCTTCGTCCGGCGTTGAATCCCCCGGCTTGGCTGCAAAATTGGCCGTTAGAAGGTTTTTGATCTCCGTATGGGTGAGGTTGGGATTTTTGTGCAGCATCAAAGCGATCACTCCCGTGATGTGTGGAGCGGACATGCTTGTGCCGCTCATATCCACATAGAAATCCTGGCAGCACTCACAACAGCACGACTTGCAACCAGTCCGGTCCGTCGCCAGACCGGCGGAAGTGATATCTTCACCCGGCGCGCAGATGTCGGGCTTCGAGCGCGGCGGCGAGTCCGTCGTCGGTCCGCGACTGGAAGACTCGGACAGTTTGATTCCATGGAAAACCCCGCCGAGACGATAAGATCCCACCGACACAATCTCCTTTCCCGAAGCGTACGGGCTTAGCGTGGTGCGCGGCGAGAGATGATCGAGAAACCTGTGCGTCTTGCCGTCATGACTGCCATAAAGACAAAAGGCGTCGATCGGGGTGGCCGTGCTTGTGCTATCCCTGAACTCGAGCTTCCATGTGCCATCCACGTTTGTCGGCGCAGGTCCGGAAGCAGGCGCGGGCGGAGGCGTGATGGCAATGTCGATTCGATTCAGTTGATTGCTGATCGTTACCAATCCGTTGGAGCCATTGGCCGTCGTACTGACTTGATTGTTTCCGGAGGAGACCCAAGAGATTACACCACCTGCACCACTTACCTTCGATGTCAGCTGCACCTGCAGGTTGGATCCCGAATAAAGAACGGTGAGATGGCGCGCTTTGGTATCACCGTCCGCGACTTTGAACTTTAACTCCAGAATCGCCGCGGGCCCGGCCGGCACTGTCGCCGCAGCGTGGAAATTCTTGTTCGCTCCATTTCCAGTGATGATCACCATCGCAGTGCCGGTGGAGTTATCGGTCAGCAATTTATCGAGCGCGAACGAATCAAACGATTGCCCACCCATTTCCTCCGTGAATGACCAATTACTGAAATTAATGACGACCGGTTTGCCCAGCTTCTGCGCTTCATTGAGAATGTAGCGGAACGCATCGAGCGTTACGCTCGTGTTCGTCGGAGACGTCTTAGCATCGCTCTTAGAAAGCCCCCACATTCGCACCACGATCAACGTGGCATCAGTGGCGACCCCTACATAATGATACGCCAGATGGCATCCGCCCGACTGCGAGCCGTCGCCCGCCGCGATTCCCGCGACATGAGTGCCATGTCCGCCTTCGTCAATCTGGCGCGCCTTGATTGCACCGGAATTGTTGATCGCCGCCTTGATTTGGCCGGCATCGTACTCCACGCCGTAACCCAGCGGAATCGGCGTGCCTGGGGTGCTCAGCAAGGAGGCCCTCGTGATCGGCCCCGGCACTGTTTCGCCGGCTTGAGGAGTCAGCGTCTGATCCCAGATTTTGTGAATGCGCGTCTGCCCGTCTGCGCCTCGAAAAACGGCATGCCGGAAATCAATCCCGCTATCGACAATTCCTACTATTACATCCTTGCCCGTGTACCCGGTGAAGTGATCACCAGAGCGCGACCACAGTTGGTCGGCCTTAATATCCGGCACGCTGTCGTCAAGGCCGGCATGAACGCGCCGCTGCTTCCGAATTGACTCCACCTGTTGAAGCCGCGCGAGCTTTTCCAAACCCGCCAGATTAATCGCGCCGAACGCAAATCCAACGGCGACCTCCCCGACCTTCAACCCTGCCTTTTGCAGCTCCGAAACATCGCCTGTGAACTTTACCGCAACGTAGAAGGTCTCATCCGCAGCCATCGCCATCTTGCCTGCTGAGGGGTTCTTGTCGAAGAACTCCTTCTGCACCACCAGCGTCCGCAACTCGGTATCCAGTTCGGCCACGACTTGAGAAGATGACCCTTATCTCCACCGAATTTTGATGTCGAGAAGATTCGAAGCCTGACAGAGTAGAAATCGTTTTCTTGGTCGGATACCAAGCGGGGGATTGTCGTGAAGCAGAAATTCGTTGGACTCAGTACGGGAACCGACTCCACCACAGTTGTGGCGGGACTTGCGCGCTTCCAAGGCTAAAGAAATGTCCAATACGCTTTTCATCGACCGTCAGCGTTGCTCCGCTTGCGACACCGAAGTGGCCGACGAAGCCAAAGCCTGGATAAACGAATCCGATTCCTAGCGGCTGCCAACTAGGATAGTTGAACGAGTATCTTTTGAACTCTCTCCAGCGGTCGACGCCGTTTCTTGAACGCCGCCATATCACTTCAACATCTTTGGCGTTACCTTGAGCCGGCTTAGATTGAATCTCGAGACGAAGAATATCGTCGATGTTATCGTCCGAATCCATGTTGGCGATGAAAAGGTCCTTCACCGGATCGTTCAGGTTGCGATTGAGAGGCTGCCATTTTTTGCGTGCGCTTTCGGAAATCGCCCATGTCCCACCATTGACAGCAAGCACATCGGTAACTCCATCCCCCGTGAAGTCGCCAAGACGAAGTTCGCTCATCGGTTTATGCGAGCCGCCGATATACTCCCAGTCAGAGTTCGGTTCCGATAACTTCTTCACCTTCCATTCGCCACTTGGTGCGCGATAAAAGGCGTGGGTAGTCTGCCTGCTATGACTCAGGTCATTAGGATCAAATCTCCCAAACTGAACGTCCTTGAGCGGCTGCCAAGGCGGTTTGTCCAATGGCTGTGGCCAAACCTATCATCGAAATAACCGAATCTCAGGTCTTTTTTTCGCGTGGATGACGTATTGAGAAAAGTCCACGGAAATTGGCCAGAACTCGAATACCACCATGTCGCGCCAGTGGCGAGGAACAGATCATCAATGCCGTCGCCGTCAAAGTCACACTGGCTATAATATTCGCCGAATGTGTCGGTTTTTGTGATGTTGCCCTCAATTTCATTATTCCAGGTTGAGTTAAACTTTATCGCGACATCCAAACCGAGTCCCGCAAAAGGTCCGCAGCAAGCATCCAAGTGCTTGTGGGGAAACACGTTTTCGGTAAAATAAGCTTTATCCCGCGGCTGCCCCCGAATGTGAATTGCGTTATCACTATGGTACTGGAAGGAATTCCGATAGAAGCGGAATTCCTCGCCCGCCTGGCCGCCGATGTGGTCCGCGCACGCGCACTGGACTTTCCATGCGATCGGATTAAACCAACACAAGTAGCATGGACTGTCGGTTCCATGCGCATCGAAAATATGAGTGTATCGGCTAAACAAGATATTATGCCATCCGCCACCCTTTAGGATCAGGTTCTCCTCGGCAAAATAGCCCCCTGTGTCGCCGGTGGCTGCGATTGCATGTCTGTTGAAATCGAACACGTTTCGATAAATGTGCGCGCGTGCGCCCCGATGCCCTGTTTCAACTCCATAGCCGCCGGCATGGCCTCCGCTACTAGGATGCTGATTGTGGTGGATAAAATTGTCATGAATTCTAACTTGGCTGAAATCGTTGATCCGGGCTGACGAATCCTCGGGTACGTTCTCAACCACAATTCCCTTCCCGCCAAAGCCGTGGATTTCCATGTTCGAGATCTCCACATCGACACACCTGTGAATAAGAATTCCTACAGCCTCCTCCCCTGATTGTTGATCGTCCGTTGTTCCGAAAATACGAAAACCTGAGATCCGGACGTGATCGTTCGGCAGCGCATCCTCGCTGCCGCATTTGACCGACAAAAAACTCTCTGATTCAGGGTCTCCAAAATGAAGTAGCGGGCCCACGCTGTGCGGGGTCCGTGCTTGCGAAGTCGGACGATTGAAATCGTTGACACTTGTAAGTGTGACGCACCGCCCAAACTCAAGCGGGCGCAAACCCTTGAATTTATCAGAATAATCCAAAGAGACGTTTGGACCGAGCCGGATCGTTGTATTACACCTTTTCAGCGCCTCTGTCAGAATCTCCTCCGGGGCATGGCCACCTACAGGAGACCCGGTAATATCAACGATGCAGTGGGGGCCACATTGGTTCGGATCGCCTTCAGAGACAGAGGCGGGGCACTGACTAACATCGGTCACCGGGGTGACAGGCGGGCGTACATTGTACTTGGGAGCTTCCGGTGTCAGATGGCAGGTATTAGGATTCCAATCTCCGCCAGTACGGTCCTGCAAAACACGCGTATTTGCCCCGGACGGTGTGGTCACGTCCTCCGTCAATGCAGCGGCAGGCACATAAGAATTCTCGAAGAACGCGCTGGCGCAAATCACGAGCGCGGCGCCAGTCAACAGTATCGCCAGAAAAAACCGACATTTCATAACGTCTCTCCCCAAGCGCTAGGCCATCTAAGCCTGACACTGTTCGGTCTCCAGTTAGCTCTTCCAGATAGCCCGGGTAGCAGAAAAACCGACATACCATCGCATCGCCTCGATGGCCCGCGCCATGACCTCGACGAGTTGACGCACTCTTGCGTTCGACGCATCTGCCGCGGAATCGATTCTGTGGACGTGATATTTTCTCTCCTTCTCTCGGTGAATGACCCAGCGATTGCAGGCCTGAAAGCGGGGAAGAAAACACCGAGACAGGGCTTTCTTAGCCTACCCCGGATTCAGATCCTTAGTAGCGCCAATTTTGGAAGAAATCCCGCCAGCATGTCAATGAAAAAGCCGCGACCCCAAATCGCACAGTCCGTCGCGGAATAGCTAAGTGGCCACACGCCTGCGAAGTTACCGCCTGTCATACAAGAGCTGCCGATATTCCTCCTGAATTAGGAGGCCCCACTTCCAGTTCCCGTCTGTGGGTCGAATCTTTTCCCGTACAGTGGACCGGCGCGAGCTATTGATGACATCTTAGCCGATTTCGATTCCGCGAAAATATTCGATCCTCCTCATTTGTTCTTGTCCTCGCGCGACCGGGTATACGACACTCAGTACCGAACACGCTACCGATAAGGGCGGCTATCCCTTAACAAATCGTACGTGTCAGTCATTCCGACCGGGCGGGGGACGATGCAGATAGAATTTCCGCGTTGTGCATCGGACGGGTATGAGTAGTTTGCGCTCTTTCACAGGCCGATGATGAACAGAACGAATGCTTCCCAGAATTAAACCAAATCGACCAAAGATAACAAGGAAATTCACTCAATCGTCCGCCTGTAGGGAATCCCACAAAGGTTTCAAATCCTCGTCTTCCAACGCGATGAATAGCGTCGCTCGTTCCCGAGCTACCAATCGGTGACGTCTAGTAAAGTTCCCAATTCCTTAGGAAAGCCCCGCTCGCGGTGCTCCCCGGAGTTGTTTAACGCGTCTGGCCACCGCATCGAGCGCGGTCTTTTGATCTATTTTTGCACCACGACGGCGCCCAGACTTCAGCAGACTCGCACTCGCTATCGATATTAGTTCTGTCCTTGCGACTGCCGAGAGGCTCTCCCACGCGGGATTCGGTGGCGGGTAAGGGTGGATGACTTCTCCGCGAGGATTAATTACGACACCAGGTTTGTCATCTACGACGCCAAAGACAATCTGGACGACGTAGGCGGGGAGTGCCTGCCAGTCGATGGAACGTATCCTTCGAGTTAGCAACCAGCCCTTGGACTGGCCGTCATGGATCCCGACTCCAACGATTGAGCCGTGATTGTTAATGCTCGTCGCTCGTTGCAAGGTCCATCCAAGATCGGGATCTATTAGTGTATTAAGATCCTCAGCAAAAGTTTTGACCCAGCGCATCGCGCGTTGGCCATTCACAAGACTGCTGTTAAATGCCCATCCCACGATTTCGCGACCGGCATTTATGTCTAACGCCTGCGACACATCGAAACCCGGAATGTTGAGCAAAACCCTGCTGACCGGTCCGTTCCAAAGCATTGCGCGCATGACTTGATTAGTGTTCCCTATTCCATACACCGATACTTCCGCCCATCCAACAGCTAACCCCTCGTCATTGATGGCCTTCGCACTACCGCTTTGCTGTGAAAAGATTGACGGCGGCTCCAATTTTCGCCGGCCCGTCGTGGGATCCCACATTAATGGTTGGGTCAAGAGATAACCTACCTGGCCCACGGCCTGCCCAAAATTGTTCAGTGCCAATCCGACGTCATTGACATCCTTAAGGGATGACCCAAGCCATGGGGTTGGTATTCCGTTGGGAAGAAGATGCGGCTGACCGTTGATGATTATACATGCTGATGTGGAGGAGGTATTGATTGGAAGAGCTCTCCCGATTATATGACCAGCGTTGTTGATTCCAATCGCATTCCCCCAAATTTCTTGAAACTTGGTTCCCAAGTTGATTACTTGTGGCGCGCCCCCAGCGCCAACCCAAACGCAGGATCGTTCGGAGTTGTTGTCTCTAGAATAACCAACAATGACATTGGAGTCGTTAATGTCCCCGGCTGCACTATGATCATCGCCCTGTAGACAACCTAAATCCTTAATTCCGCTTTGATTAGTCCAATAGAACGCGTGACGAGGGCCGCCTTGAGCCGTTGCGGCGCCAACCACGTGACCAGCATAATTTATCGCGTGGGGCTCAACTGAGCCTCCGGGAATTAGACTACCAAGATCTTTAATGTCATACATAAATTGACCTTATTTGGAATTATTATGGTGCCCTAATACTCCGGCTTTACAAGTTAAAGTCATGTTCCAACGTTACCTCGATTTGGTCTCCTACAAACGTAAAACCGAGGAGCGCGATCACGAATTGGATTGCATCCGAAATGAAAGCGGGGGTGAATCTAAACATTTAACATTCGCCGTTGCCGCTCACCCAGAGCGTGTGATCAAATGTACGATCCTGAATCGCTTCGCTCACATGTTCGGATGAGATGTCGATCTTGTCGTCTAGATCGGCAATCGTGCGCAAGGAAGACATCATTCACTCTGTAGCTGCGGCTCCCCGCAAGACCTAATGAGAACAAGATCAGCCACTGCGGAGAGGGCGCGCCTGCGCAACATCGATAACGTGTTTCAGCAAGCTCCCTTTAGTTTTTAGGTTATTCAAAAGATAAAACATTAATTAATTATTTTTAATGCTTTAGGCTTTGAAAGAATAAAGGACGAATCACTGCACTCTCGTTCCTGAAGAGGCAATATCGCTTCCGTATCCTAGTTACCGATTTGGCTTGCCACGCCAATGTTTAACGTGTATTTTATCGGAACCGATGGCCGCGGACTATTAGGTTTTGCAACGGTTAGCCGGGTTTTGCCAGGCAACTTCGTAATCTCTCTCACCGGTAATAATCCTTACTGGAAAGAGATTATCTATGAACCGAACCGTAACCATCAGTCTCATCATTGCGGTTGTTGTCGTCGGTGGGCTAATTTGGCGTTGGCACTTATCGCGACCGAGGCAACTGGGTTGCACCGAAATGCGTATGCAATTATCGGCAATAATTGGTACATCAAAGTTATAAATATATGGAAACGTTTACTCTAAAAACGCTTGTTGCTCTCATTATTATTTTAATATTGTTTTCAGGTTGCGATCTAAGTTTAACTGATATTAGTCCAGACAGAAGCAACGGAGTTTCAGATGGCGGAAACTCAACTGCTGGACTGGTGCTAAACATGGCTGGTGATAAAAATGGCCTTTATGCTATTGGCTTAAATTCTGGTGTTTGGAAAACGGAAATAGATAACGCAGGATTATTTAATAAATGGAGGCAATTGCCACAATCTCCAAGGTATGCGCATTGCATTGCTGTCGATCCAAATTTGCCTGACCACATTGCGGTAGGTGAAAGGGAAGGAGATGCTATAGATCCTGCGCAAAATCATTGTGGTTTATGGGAATCATTTGATGGAGGTAGAACGTTCGACGACAAATACTATTTTAACCCGCTCGACCATCCATGCAGACACAAGCGAACCCAGGTTATTAATGGCGTGGTAATAACCAATAAAGGTACTATCTTAATATCAACGCCATGCGGCATTGGAAGAAAAGAACCTTTTGCTCCTACATTTACGTACGCTCATTTTACTACCTCACAGGAGCACCTAACCTTCACTGGTATTGCAATGTTTAAGGACTGGATTGTCGCCAGGACTAAAACGTCAATTTTCATTTCTAACAATGATGGTAACACCTGGAACGACTATCCTATTCAACTCGATTTTCCCAATCAAAGTTTTACTCAGGACTACAGTGGTGACACAGCCGGTAATTATTCAGTAGCTATAATCCAATTACCGGACACTGGTAACGTGTTTGTTTATGTTCCGGTAACACGCTCTCCAAACGATCCTAACCAGGGCTCTTGTGTTATTTTTAACAATCAAGGACAATATTGGACGTTCCAAAGTATTACTGAAAGAGGCTTAGGGGTTGGGTTAGGAGGAAGTGTATTTGTGAAATCGTTCTTTTGCAATTCCTCCAAGTTGAAAAGCATTGTCGGGGGAAATACCAACTTGATTTATTGCGCAGGACAAAATCTTTGTCGGGCGAAAAGTATAAATGCTGATGGCACAGCAGAATGGGAAAATATTGCTAATGGCAATATTAAAGATGAACCCAAACCTTCAGATCTTCATTCTGACTTCTGGGATTTTGCGATTGATCCATTAGGATGGTATGCATGGGTATCCTGCGATGGCGGAGTTTATTATTACGCGATGGATCATGAGCAAAGTACCGTTGATTTAAATAGTGACGAAAAATACTTGAACCTAAACTCAGGCCTGCATACGCAACATATTCACCAATCATTTGTGGCCGGGTTTTCAAGTAGCGGCCAAGTGCATTATGGGTATGGCTCCCAGGACAATGGCGGCTGGCAAAACGCCGTTCTATTTGGCGATGATACACGTTGGAAGCAAATAGGACTAGGCGATGTAAATATTGTAGAAGGCGATCAAGGAAATTCGCAATTCATATTGATAGGCACTAACTTGAAGACCGCTGTAATGGCAGGACTTGATTTGCTTCCACCGTTCGGGGCCAAGGTTGGGCCAATAGCAATAAATTATGGGAGTTCAGGAAGCTTTCAATTTATTCAAACGCTAGCTTCCGAAAGTCCTTCTCCTTTTCTAGATGCTGTAATGTTAACGACCTTACCGCTGCAATATGCAAAAGCTCCTGCGAGTGAAACTGACATATTGTTAACTAATGTGCCTACTGACTTGGGATCAAAAAACGGGACAGCTATAATCAGAAATCCTGCATTCGCAGCTAACCCTGATATTAATGCCTCTATGGGAGTAGGTTGGAGTATAGAATTCGATAATTTACCAGCAGGCGCTATGGCTTTCTGGACTTCCGGCGGCCATGTTGATCCTACTTACTATCTGCTTTGTAATGGATTATCGGGAAGCTTGGCGACGGGAATTCTTTACAAAAGAACCAAAAGTGACAGTTCATGGAGACAACTTACCGATCCTGGCAACGTCGCGATAATTCCGTACGCTGCCGGTCAAGTTCAGCACGGGCCTGTATTTGTAAATCCATATGACCCCACGGTAATCTATGTGTCGTGTAGAGATGGCATTTATAGCTCGGTTTATACTACGGCCGCGCGCGGGAAAACAAAAGGTGGGCTTACGTTTACGAAGGATGTTGAGTTAACAAATCTTGTATCGGGCAGCGGTAAATATCCTATTGATAACACTTTTCCGGGGGGGAACGGTGTTTATGTAAGACACTCTAACCAGTCAAATTTAAATGCTATGTATCCCGTATCATGGGTTGCGTTTAACAGGTTTAAGCCTGAGCAAATTGTAGCGAGCTCGCCGTTTACCGGCGTATTTTTTAAAGACGGAACCAAAAAGTGGAGAGATCTGTCAGATGTCTTACCAAAGCCCTTTACCCCGGTAAGCTCAGTGAATATTAACAACCAGGGAATTTATGTCACAACAGAGGGAAGAGGTATCTTTTTAATTACCAATTACTAACTTACTCAATGGGGTTTTTGTAATAGGTCAAAAGCAGGCAAACAGTAATTTGAAATCGGGCAACTTGCCACTCAGATGGAACCCGAACTTCAATCTGTGGTATGTGCCAAGCTAACCCAACACCAGGCACTATATTGTTATTAGTTAGAGAAATGCACCAAAGGTTGGAAACTTTGGGCGAGACTGCGCTCGCCAACCTCCGGTGCCGTACCACTAAACTAGAGATAACTCGTTTTGGTTTAAAATCAAGACACTCAATTTGCTTTTTGTAAATTACACCAAAGTCGCGTTCGGCAAAGAAATAGAAGCTTCCCGAACCCAATCAATTCCGACCGGGCGGGGGACGATGCAGATAGAATTTCCGCGTTGTGCATCGGACGGGTATGAGTAGTTTGCGCTCTTTCACAGGCCAATGATGAACAGAACGATACATTTTATACTACCGATTTTGGCGATACGAAAGTACACGCTCATGTAGCATTAGCCTGGGAAACAGCTATTTGCACCGTTAGCTCAATTGGCAGAGCAAGTGACTCTTAATCACTGGGTTGCAGGTTCGATTCCTGCACGGTGCACTTTATTTAAATCGCTCGACTCTAATCGCCGTCAGAATTTCCGAATCTCTTCGACCTGGAGCTGCGCGAACCCGTCGCGCATTGTTTCCTTTCCTCTGATCGTAACAGTCTTGGCCGCATATTCGGCCAGCTGACTATTCAGGGACTCGCGGCGCCTCCAATCAGTCCCAACCAGAAGATAGACCTTCCCATCAGTAGCCTTGATGCCAACTGGCAATCCTTGCTTGATGCAGTCTTTAGCACACTCAGCGTGCTCCGGCCCGCTCATGTTGTAGGCAATGTAACAGGTCATATCGAGCACCTCGCCCTTCACGACAATCTCCTTCCCTTGGACAAGCCGGTGACTTTCGCGCTGCCACAGTTTGAGTGAAACCGCAGTTATGCTGGCCGAGATAATTATCGCTGCGGCAAGCTTCAATATTTGGGTCCAGCCTCGACG
>QHPP01000326.1 GCA_003219125.1 Verrucomicrobiota bacterium | reverse complement strand
ACCTTTTCCTCTTTTCCAGTTAGTCCGCCGCAATCGATGAAGTTCCTGACCACATGTCCAACTTCGGTGACGTGTGCATGTTGAGGAACGTAATCACCATTCGGGAGAACAAATCGCGGTAACCTTTTGGGATTCGCTTCGAGCGCATGTTGTAAATCGTGGAGTGTCATGGACGATCTATATACCTGTTTAGGCATATAGGCTACGACAATTATTGGGGCAACAACATTCGGCCCGAATCATCTCAGCCTGCCATGGCGGCGTGAAGCGCCACACAAAGGTCAACTAAAGGATTACTGAGCCTTACAGCAATCGCATTCGCCGCTGATCGCTTCCTGCGCCTCTTTGATAAGAAATGGAATTAACGCGAGTGCACCGACGCTATCCAGCCACCACCAACCAAGCAATCGTGTCGCCGCCAAACCGATCATCAAAACGATCGACAGGTAGCCGCATGTGATCGATTCGACTGCGTCCGCTCTTAACGCGCGGGAATTTAGGCGCGCTGCAACCTTCAGTTTGTAACCGGCTAGAATCGGCATGCCGACCTTTGCCACCGCCCCGATGAGAATGCCCCAGACGCTTTCGTGTGTGTCAGTGATGCGTTTGGCGATGAACAATCCATAGCCGGAATTAAGAACGACGTAGACAACCAAGGCGTAGAGCGAATAGCCGACCAAACGCGCAGCGCGATGCTCGACAACATTGACATGTTCGGATGTCGCGGTGCCGCTCGCTTCAATTCGCAGTCGCCACAACAACACCGCCGCGCTAAAAAGTTCAATGACGCTGTCGATTCCGAACGCTTCTAGCAACAAACTCCTCGACGCCCAGCCGAGCAGGAGCGATGCCGCTCCTTCGATCGTCATCCAGCCGAGGGTGATGTACGTGAGCAGCAGCGCCAGCCGTACAGCATCGGCGCGCGAACCAACTGATTCCATCTGCGCTTTCGCTTTGTGTTGAACCAAAGGTCTTGTTGCTGTCGAGCTCCTTGACGGATTAAACATTTTCGTGATCAGGCTCCCCACATTGCCAGCATAAGAATAGTCTTAACAGCCCGCGGTCCGTGCAACACACCTTCATGAAACGACCGTCTATCCGCATCACGTTCGTCATCATCGCTCTGACAGCTGCCGCCGCCGTCGTGATTGGCGATCTCGCACACCACGCGGCCAGCCGCAAGCTGCGTGAGGCGATTCTTGCGGAACTTCAGCCAGTCGCGTTGAAGAACTGTACGTTGAAGCGCTTCGGCAGCGCCAATGACGGCGGATACCTAATGTGCGAGAATCTGATTAAGCCGCTCGATACAGCCTACTCCTACGGCGTGGGCAGGAACGACGATTGGGGGTGCGAGGTGTCGCGCCGGTATAACGTCCCGGTGCACCAGTACGACTGTTTTGATCCCGCGCGTCCAACCTGCAATGGCGGTACGTTCGTGTTTCACAACGAATGCGTCGGCGATCGGACCGGCTATAGAGGACTGCGTTTCTTCGACACACTGGAAAACCAGATCAGGAAAAACGGTCACATCGGCCGGCGCCTGATCGTCAAGATGGACATCGAGGGCGGGGAATGGGATTCGCTCCTCGCAGCACCTGACGAGCTGCTGGCTTCAATTCCGCAGATCGCAATGGAGCTGCACGGCTACGATGATCCGAAGATTGTCGAGGTGCTCCGGAAGCTGAAGCGGAACTTCTATCTCGTGAACCTTCACTTCAACAACTGGTCGTGCACGCCGAAGGCGGCGCCGCTCCCTGCGTGGGCGTACCAGGTGCTTTGGGTGAACAAGTGCATCGGAGTGCTCGATCCGGCGGTGCCAATCCCTGCACCAATGAGCCCGTTGAATGCGCCCGACTCGCCGACGTGGCCCGATTGTCAGTTGCGGATGCCGAGGTCGCAACCCTGACAGTTCACGGCCAGGAGAATATTCGTCCCGCTTGCGATTTTTGCTTTTAATAGGCGCATCTTCATTTCGCGGTCACCGAAAAACTCTGTTGCCCTTGGCCGTGTGGGCCTTCGAAAGAAATTTTTGCGGTCCAATCGCCGGCCATGTCGATCTTGATTTTACCGCGATATTGACCCGGCGTACTCGTCCGCTCAACCGTGCCGCCGGAATGCATCTGCATACCAGGCATGTTCATATTCATGTTGAACTTCACGTTGCCGACGTCGACTAGCTGACCGTTGCGATCGCGAAACTCGATCAGGATTTCACTGTTACCCTGGCGAAGCTGGCCTTGCGGATGAACGAAATTAACAGTCAGGTCGTCCACCGTTTGACTCACGAACGGCGCGCCCGAGATTTTATGCTGACCCAATTTCTGCCACGCGAAATTTGCGGCGTAAAAAACTACGACCACGCCGATGGCCAGTGTGACCCATCTTAATAAACGCTGTCGCATTTGCCGCGACGGAAAGATTTCAGGCGGAAGAAAAAGTGCGGCTTCTTCGGCTTTCTCCGGCACCTCACGTCTTCGCCAGATGACGTAGATCACGGGATAAATGAGCAACTCCAGGATTGCAGAGGTGACCACGCCGCCGATCATCGGCGTGGCGATGCGCTTCATTACATCAGCGCCTGCTTGCATCGCGGGCGACCACATGATCGGGAGCAAGCCAAACAGGATCGCGCACACGGTCATGATTTTCGGCCTCACGCTGCCGACCGCCCCCTCAATCACGGCGTCGTGCAAATC
>QHPP01000105.1 GCA_003219125.1 Verrucomicrobiota bacterium | reverse complement strand
ATCGATTCGTCCTGGGTCTCTATCGTCGGGAGATGAAAGCGATCAGCTACCTCGGCAAGATCGAGAAGATGCTCGGTGTGCCGGCCACCACGCGCAATTGGAACACGATCGAGAAAGTCGCGACAATCCTTAGACAGAATTCAAAGCAATTTTAACAGAAGACAACGAAGCAAATGGAGTCTCAGATCCGACCTTTGTCTTCTTTGTTTCCTTCTGTTCGATGGTTCCGTTTTCCGCTGGTCACTTGTCAGTTCTGCTAGTTCGTCACTGAGGTTTTCCGTGCGGTCGACCGGTTTGCCGTTCAGCGCCGCGAAGTGCGCGCTGCTCGTCCCGTCGCCTCACCGGTGCCGCTCCGCTTGGATGAGCTTAAGTAATTCCGTGTGATTGCGATCAAGCTCATGCGCAAATTTTACGGTGTCTTCCAGCGCGTCGGGATACATCTGAAAGCGTTTCCGCAACTTGCGGGTAGCAGGATCATAAAAGAAGGAGATATCCTGATCGAGATTAGGCACAATCAGCTCGTCGCTTAATTTTTGGTAGCGAGCCAATCGAGCCAGGTTCCAGCGGATGATCGACTCGTCATTACGCAGCGCAGTCAACGTTTTGATATCGAGTAGTTGGACACCTCCCGCTTGCAAAAGGGTCGCGAAATCTCCCGGACTATAGTCAGTCTCAAAGATAAATGGACGCAGCGGCGGCATCTCGCCGGCAGCGAGCGCGCGCTGAAAGTCCGTGGCCCGTTTCTCCTGCTGAGTGGCGTTGACTTTTCCGCTCTCGAGTCCCTCGCGCAACGTTTGCTCCAGCGAGGCCAGGATCTGATCGCGTCGCTTCGCCTCCTCCTCCCGCTGCTGATAATTGTTCAGCCAAAACGCCGCGGAAACTCCGATAAAAACGAGAACCAATTCCGCCGTCCAGCGGACCAGACGTGCGCTTAAGGTTTTTCGCTTATCTTCCATCGCCCTATCTTTTCGCTGCACTCCAGTGATCGTGCAATCGCCTCTACTTTTTGCTGCAAGAGAATTGTTGCCAATCTTCTGCCGTGTCGATGTCGATCTTCCCTTCAGGGAATGGGAATTCTGCAACTTGATCACGATTTGAAAGGATGATCGATTTTGCCCCCGCGGAGTCATCCAATCGGAGTAGCTCCGGCAAAAGACTTCGATCAAAGAGAGCTGGGACACCCAGCGTGCCCGCATAGCTCGCGGCTACCATCGGTTTTCGTGTTTTGTGATGAAGCGTAATTAATCCCTCGATCACCGCGCGATCCACGAACGGCTGATCGCAAGCCAACAAAACAGTCGCTTCCACCCCGGGCGCGATCTCGATCAGATGCTGAACGCCCGCGCGAATCGAAGTTCCGATGCCGCGTTTCCAATTCGGATTGGCAACGATCGTCCCGCCGGTTTTCTTCAATTCAGAACTGATGGCTTCAACAAGATCGATTTCATGTTCTCTCACCTCCGTCGGTGAGCCGGAAGCGGTTCTCTTAGTGTTGCCGAGAACTACTAGGATCGGCTGGCAACCTGCCTCGCTCGCCGCATCGACCATACGCCGCAGCAAAGTTTGGCCGCGGAATTGAATCAATTGTTTGGGTTGGCCGAGACGCGACGATTCACCGGCCGCCAAAATTATCGCCGCAATGTGGGACTGCGTTGACATCTCACCGCTTTGAAACCGTCGACATGTCGGCGCGTTCTAAAGCTGCATGGAGCGATATTTTTCTTTCCCGCAGCGATTCGCCTGATCCCGTTGCAAACACGCGCTGAATCTCGGCGACGATCGACAGCGCGATCTCCTCCGGCGTTTCGGCTCCGAGATCGAGGCCTGTGGGCGCGAAGAAGCCCGCGTTAACCGTGACCCCGAGATCGAGAAGATGATTCATCAATTGATCGCGTCGCTTGCGCGGCCCGATTAATCCGACATAGCGCAAATTCATCGGCAGCAATTTCTCCAGCGCAGCGAAATCCCGTCCATAATTGTGGGACTTCACAATTGCGGCTGTCCAGTCATCCGGTTCGATCGATAACAAATTTGGATCGACAATTTCAACCACCTCCCAACCCAACAAAATGCCTAAAGAGCGAAGCGGCCCGTTATCAGGACCGTCGCCAACAACCAACAGCCGAATCGGCGGATGAATTTTCTGGATTAACTCATGCTTGTAATCGTAACTGGTCTCAGTTCGAACAACTCGACTGCCGGCATGTTTCTCGCCAAATGCCGTGATGACGAAACAACTGCGCCGCGCGGCGAGATTGTGAGCGAGATCACGAAGGAAGTTTTCCGAGGTCCGCTCGATGAAGATGTCGATCCTACCCGCGCAACCAAAACGTCGGCGCGTGTCGAAACTCACGATTGTTGGCTCACCGGTTTGGAGAACGCCGCGCGCGCGCAACGCCACTTCCCCTTCAAGACATCCCGCACTAAGGGAACCAATCGTGTGGCCATCCTGGCAAATGAGCATGCGAGCTCCAGGTCTCCGATAACTCGAACCTTCCGCGCGAACGAGGGTGGCAAGTGCCAATGGTTGTGCCGACCGTTTTTTAAACTCGTCGATAATGTCGTAAATATCCTTCACGGGCAGAACAATCAGGTTCGAGAATATTCCAACGAAGATAGGCAAGGCTCAATCCGTTGAAAGAGGAACATTGCGCTTCTTTGCTGCAAGTCTGTAGGCGCCCGCTGTACTCGCGAGCTTCAGCGAAGGCTTCTCGGGGCGCACGGGGATACAGCGCCGTGACTACGACTGATGGCTCGTTCCCCCGGCTGAAATGTTAGGTATTGCATCCTTTTTGTCCTCGTGTGGCGGGACGCACACGATGAAGGTCGCTCATGACGCAGTGGAGCGAAACTGTTCAACGCCAGACAATGCGCGTCATCAATTTTTTGTGGCGAATTTGAATCGACCTCGTTTTGCAGCGTATCGCAAACGGGACGAAAAATCCCGGCGCCGGGATTATCAGCTTGGCAACTTGCCATTCATCAGTTGTGTAAGAGGTTCAGGAAGAGGGTGAAACGTCAGTGCAAGGAAACTGGCACACGCGATGCAAGTGTGCCCTTCGCTGTGACCGCGATCGCCCGATCTCTTTGTGATGAGACTCGATCCGACGAAAGCGCAACGCACAAGCAAAGGAATAGTCATCAAGGCGCTCCGTTAACGATTACCCTGCATCTCAGTTTTACATTCCTGTGGAAAAGACCGAACTAACCATCAACGGCGCGAAGCATGTCGTTCAAGTAGACGACGACACGCCGCTGCTCTGGATCCTGCGAGACACGCTGGGATTGACCGGGACAAAGTTTGGCTGCGGTGTGGGTGTTTGCGGTGCCTGCACGGTGTTGGCGGACGGCCAGGCGGTGCGATCGTGCCAGATCCCGTGCTCGGCCGCGGCCGGGCGCAATTTCACCACCATCGAAGGACTCTCGCCTAACGGCAGTCATCCATGCCAACGAGCGTGGCTGGAGGAGGAGGTCGCGCAATGCGGATTTTGCCAGCCCGGCATGATCATGACGGCCTGCGCGCTTTTGCGCGAAAATCCGAATCCAACTGATGGATTGATCGACAAGGTGATGTCGGATTCCGTTTGCCGGTGCGGAACCTATCCGCGAATGCGAAGAGCGATCTGGCGCGCCGCGGAGCAAATGCGGTCACCAAAACAATGATGACTTCGCGTCGAAAGTTTTTGAAAACAGCCGCACTCAGCGGTGCATCGCTTGTCATTGGTTTCAATGGAGTCCGCTTGTTGCAGGGCGCCAAGACGAGCGCGCCGTTCCAGCCAAACGCGTGGATTCGCATCGATGCCGATGGCATCGTCACCCTAACGATCGGTAAATCTGAAATGGGCCAGGGTGTCCGGACTTCGCTCGCCATGTTACTGGCCGAGGAACTTGAAGCCGATTGGACGCACATCAAACTGGTGCAGGCATCACCGTGGCCCGGTTCCGATCTCGGCACCGGCGGGAGCGATAGCATTCGCAGCAGCTGGAAGCCTTTGCGGCAGGCGGGAGCGGCCGCGCGCGAGATGCTCACTACCGCTGCGGCAGCACGCTGGAAAGTCGATCGCAGTAGTTGCACCGCTTCTCACGGCGCCATCATTCACTCTCCAAGTGGGCGGAGTTTGAACTACGGAGAATTGGTCGGCGATGCGGCGAAGTTGCCGGTACCCCAGGACTCGCCGCTGAAAGATAAGAAGAATTTCAAGATTATTGGGCAACGCACGTCACGCATCGACGGCCACGACATCGTCACCGGCAAGGCGCGTTACGGCATCGACGTCAAAATTCCCGGCATGTTGCACGCATCCCTCGAACGGCCGCCGTGGGACGGCGCGAAAGTGAAGCGGGTGCAGGAAGATGCGGCCCGTTCCGTTGGAGGCGTTCGTTCTGTTATTAAATTGTCGCGCGGTATCGCTGTTGTCGCCGACACCAGCTGGAGTGCAATTAAAGGTCGAACAGCTCTGGCGGCAGAATGGGATGATCCGCCGAAGGATGCTTTCGACTCGGAGACCCACGCCAGAAGGCTAGAAACCGCCTCACGCGAAACCGGATTCATTACTCGTAGCGAAAAAGCGCCGGCCGGTACCGGCGATATCACAAAGACGATCGAGGCAACCTATCATTATCCGTTCTACGCGCATGCACCAGTGGAGACAATGAACTGTGTGGCCGATGTTCGAGAAGATCACTGCACCCTTTGGGTGCCGACACAGGCTCCGGAGCGGTTACAGAATCGGGTGGGAGAATTATTGGGGATTCCAGCCGATAAGGTCGAGGTAAATATTACGCTGATTGGCGGCGGATTTGGGAGACGACTCGGCTTTGATTATGCAGTCGAAGCTGCGGAGATTTCGCGCGCCGCCAAAGCACCCGTCCAACTTCTTTGGTCGCGTGCTGACGACATGAAGCACGGTCATTTCCAAGCCGCGTCGGTTCATTACCTTTCAGCGGGATTCGACGCGCAAGGTCGACCAGTCGCATGGAAGCATACCAAGGCTGGTTCGTTTCATAACATCTCGCCGCTCGATCCAAAAGAGGCTCACGACGTGGCCTGGTATCAGGACTGGTCGTGGGGCGCGTACGACGTGCCATACGCTTTTCCCGAGATCCAAACCGCCTACGTAACAGTGAATCTACCGGTAAAACACGGCCCCTGGCGCGCCGTCTTCGCTCCTTCCAGCGTATTTGCGCGCGAGGCATTCTTTGACGAAGTAGCTCAAGCTCGTGGTGCTGATCCTCTCGCGTTCCGTCTCGAAATGTTGAAAGGCGCTGATGTCATCAAGGTCGGCTCCACGGTCGACCGTCGACGGCTGCGACGCGTTCTTGAAGTTGTTCGAGACAAATCGGGATGGGGTGCCTCGATCGCGAAAGGTCACGGCCGCGGCGTAGCTTGCAATGCTTACTTCGGCCACACTTATATTGCCTACGTGGTCGATGTTGCGGTTGCCCCCGGGAACAACGTGCGCGTCGAGCGGGTGGTGGCCGCCGTTGATTGTGGCCTTGTCGTTAACCCGATCGGTGTTGAGCAACAAATGGAAGGCGGAATCATCTGGGGTATTTCCTCGGCCTTGAAAGGCGAGATCACCTTCCGCGGCGGTGCAGCACAGCAAAGTAGTTATGCCGATTTCGAAGTTGCGCGGATGCACGACACGCCCGCAATCGAAGTGCACATCGTTCCATCCGACGGACCCGAGCCATTCGGAATGGGCGAACCGCCCGTGCCACCCATCGTTCCAGCCATCGTTAACGCGGTCGTTGCTGCAACTGGAAAACGCGTCCGCAGTCTTCCAATTCGTCCTGAGCATTTCCGGGGATGATGGGGGGATTGCGAAACTCGCTCCGCTCCCTCGTATGTTTAGCGCCGCGAAGTAGCTTGCAACGAGCTTGGGTGGAATCGAGCAGTCCCTTACTCGATGTTAAAGCTAAAGCTTGCGACGGTAAACAGATACCAGGGGGAGGATTCAAGGGTGGATCCAAAAAGGACGTGCCTGCTCCCAAGGCTCACCCGCCGAACGCGCAATTTTCTTAGATCAGTTTGTCCGGTGTGATCGGCAGGTCACGGACGCGTTTGCCGGTAGCGTGAAAAATCGCGTTCGCCACCGCGGCGGGCGCGCCCGTTATCCCGATCTCACCGATACCACGAGCGCCGAGGTCGGGCATATGCGGATCCGGTTTGTCGATGAAATCGATATCGAACTCCGGCGGCGTGTCGGCGTGCACGGCGACATGATATTCGGCAAGATTGGCATTCACGACCCGGCCGGTCGCCTCATCCGGAATGGTCGCTTCGAACAGCGCGGTGCTGATGGCGAAAAGCAGACCGCCCATGATCTGACTGCGCGCCAGTTTCGGATTAATCATTCGCCCCGCATCGTAAACGCCGGTCGCGCGTTTCACTCGGACTTGTCCGAAAACGTCGACATGCACCTCCACGAACACGGCGCCATAGGAGAAGAAGGAAAACTTTTCGCGTTCGTTCTTGTTCGGTTCGGACGTGAACTCGGTTTGGATCGGTTCGGACAGACTCGCGAGCTCCTGTTCGTTAGGCCAATGCCCAAATTGATCCAGCACTTTCTTTTTCAAGTCGCCACAGACGCCGATTACCGCAGGGCCAACACTCGCGGTCAGCCAGGAGCCACCGTTATTCGGCGCCACCGGAAACGCAGAATCCCCCAGCTCGAAGCGGACCTTCTCCACCGGCACGCCGAGCGTATCAGCCGCCAATTGTGACATCGCAGTGTAAGTGCCGGCGCCGATTTCGTGTGTTGCGCTGCGCACAATCACGGTGCCGTCTTTGTTAAGGCTCGCGGTCGCGCCGGCCTTTTGCTGAGCGGCTGGATAAATTACTGTCGCCATCCCGAAGCCGATTTGCGATCCGTCCGGCCCGCGCATCGAAGCGGGCTTTGGGTTTCGTTTCGACCAGGCAAATTTCTTCGCGCCGCGCTCGTAACATTCGCGAAGGTTTTTCATGGACCACGGCTTGTTTTGGTGTTCATCCCGGTCGGCATAATTCCGCAATCGGAATTCGACTGGGTCGATTCCACTCTCGGGCGCGATTTCGTCCATCGCGCATTCGAGCGCGAACACGCCAGGACATTCCCCCGGTGCGCGCATCGGGCAGGGCGAAGTGAGATTCAGCTTAACAAGTCGATGCGTCACATCGACATTAGGAGAGGAATACAGCATCCGCGACATGTTGCCACACGGCTCGGTGTATTCCGAAACCGGTGAGGAATGTGTTGTTGTCGCGTGGCGCAAGCCAACGAGCTTTCCGTTGTTGTCCGTGCCGACAGTGAAATGTTGTTCCGTCCGCGCGCGTTGACCGGCTGAATCGAACATCTGCGGGCGGCTGAAAGTCAGTTTCACCGGTCGCTGAACGAGCCGGGCCGCTGCCGCCGCCAGAAGCGTTTGGCTCCACTGAAATCCTTTCGAACCGAAGGCGCCGCCGATAAACGGGCAGATGATCCTAATGTTTTCGGCCGGCAAACCGAAGCACGCCGCAAGGAGGCGTTGAAGTTGTTTGATCCCTCGGGTACACTCGTGAACGAGCAGGCGATCGGTCGCTTCCCATTCTGCAGTCGACGAATAAGTCTCGATCGGGTTGTGATTTTCGATTGGAGTTGAATAGGTCGCATCGATCTTGTGCGCCGCGCCGGCGAGCGCGCCATCGACATCGCCCCGTTTAACCTGCAAATCTTCGCGGCCGATGAATTTTTCGGGAGTAGTTGCGGTGCTGGCGGCGCGCTGATCCGGAAGATCGACAATCGGCGGTTGCGCTTGATACATGACTCGAACAAGTGAAGCCGCGTAAGTCGCTTGCTCGAAAGTTTCGGCGACAACAACCCCGAGATGTTGACCGGCGTAATGAATTTCGTCGTCTTGCAATGGCATCCGGTTCTCGCCGGGCGCGCCTTTTTTCGTCAGGTCCTCAGGATACGGTTTGAAACCCGGCGCATTTTCGCGGGTGAGAATTCCGACGACACCGGGCGCCGACTTCGCAGCCGTGATATCGATCTTAACGACACGCCCATTTGCGATCGCGCTTTGTATCAACACGCCATAAGCAAGCCGGGGTCTTTGAAACTCCGCGGCGTAGGTTGCAGCGCCCGTTACTTTGAGTCGGCCGTCAACACGCGGGAGCGGCTTTCCAATTGGTGTGGTATTCATAGTTCCAGGGAGCACAGGCTGTCGGCCTGTAGCTTGCGGCAGCTTGCCGCAAACATCTTTAGGAGAGCCATTCGCGGAAGGTAATCGTGGTTCTGTCCGGCAAGCTGCCGGACGTTGCAGGCTGGCAGCCTGCGCTCCCCAGAAATTTGCGCGATCATCACGCCATTCCCCCGACTGTCGTCAGCGCGTGAACGATCGCGCGCTTGGCCAGGTCAATCTTGAACGAATTGTGCTTGTAACCTTTGGCGTCGGCGAGTTCCGCTTCGGCGGCGGCGCGAAACGCTTTCTCGTCGGCAGTTTGGCCGATCAGTTTTTTCTCGGCCGCGTTTGCCCGCCACGGTTTGTGGGCGACACCGCCAAGTGCGATGCGCGCGGCTTTGATTTTCTTGCTCGAATCAAGATCGAGCGCAGCGGCGACACTGACGAGCGCGAATGCGTAGCTCGCGCGGTCGCGCACCTTCAGATAATGCGAGCGGGTTGCGAACGGAATCGCCGGAAGATCGACGTATTCGATCAATTCATCATGTTCGAGATTGGTGTCGCGCTGCGGGGTGTTGCCTGGTAATCGGTGAAAATCCGCGAACGGAATCTCGCGTTCGCCTTTCGGACCGCGCACGCGGACGATCGCATCGAGCGCGGCCAAGGCCACGCACATATCGCTCGGATGAGTGGCAATGCATTGTTC
>QHPP01000319.1 GCA_003219125.1 Verrucomicrobiota bacterium | reverse complement strand
TTTGGTGGCCGGCAGTGCGCGATTATTTCAGAGTGTCGGACACGACTAGCACCTAACAAGACGCTGCAGCCGACGCCTAGCCGGCTTGTTTCCTCCCTTTCCATGATTAACATACTTACAGAGACTACCAGCCGCGGCTGAGCTTGTTCTCGTTAGATGGCCAGCCCTTCCACATTGCTACGACAGCGGTACGTTTACTTAATTTTGTGCGTTGTCGGCGTGTTCTTGCCTTATTGGCAGATCATGCCGTGGTTCTTGGACCATGGCTTGGATATCCGCCTTTTCGTTCAGCAACTGTTTGCAAACCGCATCGGAGCCTTTTTCGGTCTTGATGTCCTTGTTTCGTCATTGGTGCTCTGGATCTTCGTTTTTGCAGAGGGAGGCCGCCTCGGTATGCGGCGACTTTGGATCCCTCTTATCGGCACTCTTCTGGTTGGCGTATCGCTCGGACTGCCGCTTTTTCTTTACATGCGCCAGATTCACCTTGATAAAGCCACCATCTAACTAAGACAGGGGGTTTATGGGTACTAAACTTACTGATGGTTGAACCTGTGTCGTTCGAACAACTATCCTATCTCGCGCAAATTGTTGCCTCAATTGGCGTGATTGTGTCTTTGATCTTTGTCGGTTTACAGATCAAACACAATACCGGCGCGCTCCAACGTAACGAGCACAACTCCACCATGGCACAATGGACGGTGATTCGTCAGGCAATCGCCGGAAACCGCGACATTGCCGAACTCATGACCGCTGGCCTTCGCGGAGAGCGCGCCCTGGATGCTGCCGATCAGCTAAGGCTGGAGCAGATGCTGGCCGAATACGCCTGGGCGGCTTTCCACATCTGGGACAGAACGCAACGCGGTGTTTTTCCGAAGGGAACGTTCGAAGCGACCTGTGGGCCACTCCTGTGCGACGTGCTCAGGACAGCGCGTGGCGCGACCTGGTGGAGTAGCGCCAAACATACGGGCTTCATTCCTGGGTTCATCCTGGACGTTGACACGGTGCTGGCCCGTCGTGGTCAACGAGGACACCCATGAGTTGTAGGAACTGTTGCGTCGGCTCGTGGCGTTGACGGACGCTAGAAGCTGATCTTAAGAATGCGACCGTCCGTGCCCACCAACCATCCGGCTTTAGGACTGGCAAAAGCTACCGCCCAATAGCCGGTCACACCGGGCAACGTGAACCAGGTATCTCCCTCATCGGGAGTCCAGGCCGCGCCCCCGTCATTGGCCGTGACCACCACCGCTCGGCCGAGATTTTTTCCAGCGCCGCCACCAGTCTGACCCACGTAGCTTAGGCCGAAAATGGCTCCCGTCACTGGAGGAGGGTTCGTAAGAGTCCATGTTTGACCGCCGTCGGTTGAAGTTGCGGTATCTGCGCTATTGGGATTGGCGGGGTCTAAATCACCGCCGCCGACGATGCCATCGAACGGGTCACGGAAATCAACGGTGAAGGCGCCGCCACTAGGCGAGCTGAACAGGGGAGTGTTATACGCGTTCCAGGTGTTGCCTCCGTCTCTGGTGGCCAGGATCCTGGCAATCGTCGCACCGCCCGTTGCGATCCAAGCGTTCCTTCCGCCTTGTGTTGTGACGCAAGTACCACTCGATGCGAAGGAGAATTCGCCCGGCAATGCTGGCGGCATGTTGTTACTGATATCCTGCCAGGTCATTCCGTCGGTGGTGCGCAGGTCCGGGAACACTCCATTTACCGAGTCGCTATGTGCAATGCCGCGGTGTGGCGTCCAGAACGCGAAGCCGTCGTAGAAGGCATTCGGATTCTGGTTCTCGAACTGTATCGTCCAGGTAGCTCCGCCGTCTTCCGTCTTGTAGATACGAAAATCTGTTGGAGCCCCGGAAGTTCCAATGGACAGCAGATAGGCGACGCTTGCGCTGAAGGCTTGGACATCGCGGAATTGCAGCAATTCGGCGCCTGGCACCACACCGGCTCTCCACGTTTGTCCGCCGTCGGTCGTAACAGTGAACGTGCCGGCGCGCCCGCACGCCCAGACCACCCGTGGGTTCACCGGCCAGACCGCGATCAGACCGTTAGTGGTGCCGCTGTTTTGCGGAGTTAGTGTTGGTTGATGGATTGGCAAGAGCCCGTGCGCATTCAGGATGGCGCAGGCGAACGCCGAAATCAGAAGAGCAGTCAATGATCGTTTCAACATGGCAATTTCTCCAAAAAAAAGTTTTGTGCCGTCATCCTAGGTTGCCTGGTAAAGGGCGTCAAACTCGTCGCTGAACGAAAAAACCTTCTCTCGAATCCCGAGCCCGCACTGTTCACAACCAGCTTGTCATACATAGACTATCAGGTATGTAGGAGTCTGCCTGAGCCAGACCAACCCGAGCCCTATAGCCCAGAGTTGGCTGGAAGCATCTTGGTCTGGTTGGGCCCTGTTGACCGCCTGACCATGATAACAACCTCTGTTAAGTCACCGGTCTTTATCCTTGGCTGCGGCCGTTCTGGCACGACGATTCTCGGAAACGTGTTGGCCCAGCACCCCAGTGTCACATACCTTCATGAGCCCAGGGACTTATGGACTTCTAGCTATCCGGAAACGGACATCTGGACCGAACATTCAGTAGCCCGACATGGGAAACTTGTGTTCACCGAATCCGATATAAACCCAAGGAAGACTCGCGCGCTAAAAAAGCTCTTTGCATTGGAGCTCCGGAGATCGAGTCGACCCGTCCTCATTGAGAAGCTCCCGATCAACAACTTTCGGCTCCGGTTTATTCGAGGGATGTTTCCAGACTGTCGTTTCATCCATATCTGGCGCAACGGACTTGAAGTAGCACGATCGATCGAGGCAATGAGTATGCAAGGTAGGTGGTTCAAATCAGATCAATACCGGTGGAATATGATCGCGGAATACGCGCAATCGATGCCCGAAACGGCGCATCTCCCGGCGCTCTGCCAGTCCGATTACGAAAAGGGGCTGCTGGAATGGCGCGTCAGCACGGAGGCGGCTACCTCATTTCTTGAGCGTCTGCCACAAGACGACTGGCTCGAGGTGTCTTACTCAACACTTGTGGCGGACCCATTCGGGACAAGCGAGCGGCTCACCGACTTCCTTCACCTCACTCCCGAACAAACGATGCGCGACTTTATCCGGCACAACATCCGGCGCTGCAGCGAGAGTCGCGATGGCGCTGAGGTAACGCAGCTCGAGCGCCTCATCGGAGGTCCGCTCGAGCTCTTCTTTGCGAACGGTGGCTCTTCAAGGAGAGACGCGCTTCCGCGTGGCCTCTGATTCGGCTTGTTTTGTGTGAGGGGATCGGGCAAAAGATGAGGCATGACTCCGTCTTCCACGGGCGGCAGCCTCGAAAGCGTGCAGATTAGACGGAATTATTCGGTAATATATTGCGGAATAATTCCGCCGACTCCTCGTTAGATCATGTGAGCCTGTATTACCTACTTGCAACACTTATCATATTACCGTTTGCATCGTTTGGACTGACTTTGCTCTTCGCATCGTCCGATTGGCTGTTCCGTAGCGTTCAATGGACGCAGTTAGCTCTGCCAGAGAAGAACACATGACTCTACACAGTGCTTTTGACATTCTGGAGGGTCATTGGGGCAATTGTTCTGCTATTCAGCATGTTTTTCGCCTACATTGTTTTCATCCACGGAAAATGAACCGATCTAACCAGCCGATGCAGCCGACGGCCGGCCGGCGTACTGCCCCAGTCCACCTTATGAAAACACCTTCGGAGATTTTCACTCGCGTTCTCGCCAGCCGCGGATGATCTTGGTCTCGTTAGATGAGAGCCGGGCGGCGCCATAGAACAAAGCGTTACCTGTTGGTGGCGACACTTCAGTGTGCGCTATTCACGGGCTGTCAAACGCTACCGCCCCAAGCGACTCCAGGACCAGGAAGTACCGCCGTGGATGCAGCAGGAGTTCAGCACAGCGCAACTGACTACCCCAAAGGACAAGTACCTTGGCTTCAGGACCTGCTTCACACATTGGGGCCCCAGTATCCAGATCAAGAGCGCGCACTCCATCATGAAGGCGCAGGGCGATTTCGTGTCAAACTCGATCTACGCTCTGGTACCGTCGTGAGCGTGTCGGTGCTGCAGTCGACGGGATTTAAGGCACTCGATGAGTGTGCTGTGGTTGCCTTGGCACGTTGGCGTTGGAAGCCGGGAAGGTGGAAAGCGGTCGACATTCCTGTTAGGTATAGGATTGGTTCGCCGTCAGCCGGAGGGACTCCCCTTCCGAATTCGTGAAGCCAAGCCACCAACCGCATCTAACCAATCGCTGCAGCCGACGGCGAGCCGGCGCACTACTTAGCTTTCACATGACTAGAACACTTCAACCAGCAGCTCAGCGCGCTCTCGCTCGTCGCGGCTGATCTTTTGCTCGTTAGGTCCTTTGCTCTTTATGCGGGTCGCGGCGCTTTATGACGTTCATGGCAATCTCCCTGCATTGGAAGCGGTGCTGGAGGACGTAGCCCGCGCCCACGCGGACCGGGTCGTTGTCGGCGGAGATGTCGTTCCCGGTCCCATGCCGCGTGAAACGCTTAGGCGTTTGCTGGACTTGGGCCTGCCTACGCACTTCATTTACGGCAATGGCGAACTATCCATATTGGCCCAAGTTGCGGGAGCTCGGACCGGATCGGTCACCTACTGGGGCACGACCTCAGGTGTGCGTCCTCCGGAAAGCATCGTCGAAATCTATCGTTGGACTGCCGCACAGCTTCAGCCGGAATTTGACCTGGTGCTCGCGCGTTGGCCTAAAACGCTCCAGCTGGAGATTGATGGCCTAGGCCAGGTGCTGTTCTGCCACAGTACGCCGCGCAGCGAAACAGAGGTCTTCACCCGGTTGACGCCTGAAGACCGCCTCCTGCCGCTCTTTGAGCCACTTCAGGTTTCGATGCTCGTCTGCGGCCACACCCACATGCAGTTCGACCGAATGATTGGAAGAACTCGAGTGGTGAATGCTGGTAGTGTGGGGGTGCCCTTTGGAGAACCGGGTGGCTCCGCGCCGGATGGCGTTGAGCTGCGCGTCGTAATGCTCAGCATGGAGGATCCGGGACCAAATTAATTATCGTGGGCTAGCCGATGAGGCACCGAAGAGAAGCATGGTCAATGATCCTAAGACGACAGAAACAAACACAACCAAACCCAAACTGAAGCCTCCCTCGACTTCCATCAGAGAAGCTCCATCTCGTTAGGCCGCTGAGTGTCTCGTGAATGTGACATTCTTTCTAGGCTGTCTCGCCCCGGGCTGGGTCATCGACAACAGCTACCGATTCGCCTATTGGGGCATTGCTTTGTCTGGCGCTGCTGCTTTAGCATCATTCCTCGTCGAGTGGCATCGACGCAGATTCGCTTGGCTAGCGATCTACGCGCTGCTGCTCCTTCCGCACCCCGGTTGGCGTCTCGGCTGGCACGAGATCCGCGATCATGTGCGCGCGGTCAGCAGCGACTGTGGCTACAGCGATCGTTTCGTTTCGATGGCACTTCTTGCTGTGACGACTTCTGTACTATTGATCGTGCTCTTTCGGCCCGGCTTTAACCGGCGCCTGTTCTTGGTCGTCTTAGCCGCGGCCGGTTGGTCGCTGCACTTCGGAACGATAGTATTTTTCCACCCACCGTTGCTGCTGTTCTCGCGGTTGCCGTTGAGTATCTCCGGTAGTCCGCTTGCTCCGGAGGTCGCGCCTGCTGTCGTCTTTGGCGAGATGCAGCTACTACGGTCCACTATTTGTCTTACCTTCATATGCGCCGCTCTCTACATTCCATGGCACTACTTGCGACGCCAAGGTACAGCCTAACCAGATATCTGAGGGCCGTGAAGGATTGGGAGACGAATCGTCGGTAAAGCGTTAGGCAGGTGTTCGGCTGCGTGCGACGAGCACGCGCATGCCGTCGATCTGAGAAACGATGATCGGCGTTTCGGCGGAAATAAATTCGCCAGCGGTGATGACATCGACGACCTGGTCGCCGAATCTGCCTTTTCCACTTGGGCGTAATGTGGTCACGGCCAGGCCTTGCGTCCCTGGTGCAATGGACCTGCTGGTGACGAATTCTCGCGGTGCACTGAAGGACGGCCCGGAAGGATTTGCGGCCATTAGCGCGAAACGGCGATAGAAGCTGGTGCGCGGCAAATAACGCGCGAGCAAGGCGATGACAATCATCGAGGCGATGATTGCGATCGACAGGTTCAACATCGGGACGAGCAACATTTTGGTCGAGGGAACGAGCGGCTGATCGGGGTAGCGATCGATCATGGCCCAGAAGAGCGAGGCGAGAATGAGAAAGGCGCCGACTACTCCAAAGATGATGGTGGAGTGGGCGAAGAAGAGCACTTCGATGAGGACGAGGGTAACGCCGAGCACGAAAAATACGGCTGCTTCCCAACCCGCCAGACCGGCCAAGTAATGGCCGAGGAAAAAGAGGACGAAACAAATTCCGGCGATCACGCCGGGCAAGGTCGCGCCCGGGATTTTGAACTCGAGATAGGCGCAAACAATTCCGAGGAGCAGAAGCAATGGCGCCAGCGCCGTGATCCAAAACGCGAATTGCTCAAAACCGGTCGGCTGTAAGCGGACGAGCTGACCGCTCAGCTTCGCTTTTTGGGCAAGATCATCGATGGACTGAGCGATCCCATCCGCCAGCAACGGATGTCCGTTGATCATCTCGCTCGCTTCCTGCGCATTCAAGGTAAGGAGCGAACCTTTCGCGTGCACGACGCGGTCGCCAATTTTCACTTCCTTTTCTTTATTCATGAACGCTTCGCCAAGATCGGGATTGTGTCCGTTCCGACTGGCCATGCTGCGAACGAGTGCGGAAAAATAGGAAATGGTTTTGTCACGTTCCGTCTCGGGTAAATCCTGTCCGGTGGAAAGAACAGGCGCGGCGGCGCCGATGGCGCTGACTGGCGCCATGTAAATATGCTTGGTGGCTAGGGCAATAAGGGCGCCAGCCGATCCGGCGTTCGAATCGATAAAGGTGTAGGTGGGAATAGTAACGCGATTGAGTGCGCCGGTGATTTCCTCGGCAGAATCGAGCCGCCCCCCGTAGGTATTCATTTCAATTAGAATCGCGCTTGCTTCGGCCGATTCCGCCAGCTTGATTCCGCGTCGCAGAAAAAGATACAGCGCGGGCGAAACTTCGCCTCGTAGCGGGATGATAACGGTATCGCCTTTACGAATGATTTCGCGCGCCTGCACGACCGGTGCGACCGTCGCGATGCACAACAGGATCGGGGCAATTTTGCGGAAAATTTGGAAGCCGCTGCTCACGCGCTAAGTTTGCCACGGTAAGCACGCTGGAACGAGCGAAAAATGGCGATCCCGTCGGAAACAATCGAGCAAGTCGCGGCCGCGAACGACATCGTGGAAGTGATCGGAACTTATTTTCCGCTAAAACGGGCGGGCGCGAGTTTTAAGGCGCTCTGTCCATTTCATCAGGAAAAAACGCCGTCCTTCACGGTCAGCCCACAACGCCAGACC
>QHPP01000327.1 GCA_003219125.1 Verrucomicrobiota bacterium | reverse complement strand
GCGTTTCAGGGCAAAATGGCCTCTCCGATGCGCGCGTCCTCGTCTAATTGAGGGCGCGCACACCTTTTTTCAGAGGCGTTAGCTGACCTTGACCTCTACTTGTCTAGCTTTGGCTTTTTCGCTCTTTGGCACGTGAACCATCAGCATGCCGTTCTTGAACTCAGCTTTTACTCTGTCGCCCTCGGCCAGATCCGGAAGAGCGAAACTGCGAACGAAACTGCCATAGGCGCGTTCCACTCGATGGTATTTCTTCTTCGTCTCCTCCTTCTCGAACTTGCGTTCGCCGGCGATCGTAAGGATTCCGTTCTCAACTGTCACTTTCACGTCTTCCTTTTTCACGTCCGGCAGCTCGGCCTTGATGATGTATTCCTTGTCATCTTCGGTGATGTCGGCGAGCGGTTCCCAATCAGCAATGGTGATATCTTCTCTACCGTTCGTAGTACGGCGTCCGAAGAAGCGCGAAAGCCGATTTTCCACATCGGCCAATTCCATTGGTTCCCAGCGGGTGAGTGTATTGATCATAGCGTGTTTTCCTTTCTCTGCGGCGGGCAGTTGTCTGCTGCGCCCTGTCCCCGCCGCCTGCCCGGGACGCAGCAAGCCTTCAGTTTTATTTTCGAGCCGATAACATCGGTGTCGTGGTAACTTAGGTGGCCTTTTTCAGTCACGTCTCGGTTTGCGACGGTCCGAATGGGTATAGAGTTGCGGGCGAAAGGATTTCAGTGAAGCGCGCGGCCACGGAAGCGATACTCGGCTCTGTCATCGAAAAACCCCTTCTCCAGTTGCATGCTGCTCCGCGCCTCGAGCCGTTCTGGATAGCGGTGCAGCGCGTGATCGAGGCAGCCCTGCCCGGTTCTTTGGTCGGTCTGACATTACAGCACCATCCGATTTCCCCGTTCATCGCCAAATGGTCGCGACCGATCCTGGATGGCTCCTTCGATGCCAAACCGATCGAGACCTATTTGAACAAGCATCCTCGCAACCGCCGGTTCGTCCGCGCCAGTGATGTCTTTCCCGAACGCGCCATGCTGCGGTCGGATTTTTATCGGAAATACATGGCGCCGCAGAAACGATGCTATGCGATCGGCCTCTTCTTTTGGCAACGCCAAAGGCTCCTCGCCATCATCGTGATCATGCGAACAGCGAAACAGGGTGACTTTACCCCGGTGCAAGCGAAATTGCTTCGCCATCTCTATCCGCACTTTGAGACGGCGCTGCGGCGGCTGCACGTGCTCGAACGGGAACGTGCCGCGCGCACCGCGTTTGAAGGCTTTTTGAGTCGGCTTCCCCTACCGACAATGCTTCTGCGCTGGAACCTCCGGCTCATCTATCAGAACAAGGCTGCGCGCGAGTTTTGCAATTTGTGGGCAGTGGGTCCGGAATTGGCCTCGGTAATCAAAGCCAATCAGCCGGTGCCGGCTGAGATTCTCGACCGGTGTCGCCAGCTTAAGAAGCGATGGCGGCGAACGTCGCAATGGCGAACACCTCGAATGATTCTCCAGCAAGAGGTCATTCATCATTCCAAATGGTCGTTCTTGCGAGCGATCCTGAGCATGAGACAACTCAGTATGGGCAGTTTGGCTCGGCCGCATTTTCTAATTGAATGTGAAGAATTGCGTCGCCCCGCCACACCTTTGCCGCACCTGGTCCGTCTCACTCAGCGCGAACAGCAATTGAGCAGACTTGTCTGCGATGGCCACAGCAACCAGGAGATCGCGGACAAAGCCGGATTAAGCGTGGCCATGGTCAAGAAGCATCTTCATTCCATCTTCCAAAAACTTGAGGTCCCCAGCCGCAGCCGCTTGATCGCCCTCATGCGCTAAGGGCATCAATTTGTAGTCAGGCGGAAAGCCCGCCAGTTTTCGTAAATATTCCGCCGATATTCCTATCGTTATGACTTTGCTGCGCGTTTGCCCAATTTTTTCAAAAGCCGCAGTAAGGTCAGCCGCTCTTTTATTAAAAGAACATCGACAGCATCTTCCATCGCCGCGGCGTGTTCGCGAAAGCCGCGAGTGATTAATGCTCGTCCCTTCGCCGTCAGTTCAACCTGACGCACCCGCCGGTCGTTGGTGCGCTCTTTGCGCGCGACCAGTCCTTTTTTCACCAGCCGATCGACGGCCACGCTAATTGAACCCGCTGTCAGCCAGACTTTCGGGCCGATAGTATTCACCGGGAGCGGGCCCTTGTGCAGGAGCACTTCCAGGACGCGGAAATCAGAGTCGCCCAGTTTCGTCCGCTTGATGCTCCCGGCCGCATGGGGGACCAGCGCTTGAAAGGCTTTCATGAAAACGAGCCAGACATGCACCCCGGAGGAGTCTTGCCCTCGAGTTGTTCTTTTTCGCTTCATTCCAAATTTTATATTGACACAGATCGTATTGATATCAATATAATCAATATCAAACGCGACTAACATGAAAATCACTAATGTCATCGCCCGTTTTCTGCTTGGTCTTATCTTTCTCACCTTCGGACTGAACGGCTTCCTCCACTTCCTGCCCGCGTCTCTTCCTTCCGGAACCGCCGGGCAGTTCGTGGGAGCGCTTTTTGTCTCCCATTATCTGGTTGTGGTATTTCTTCTTCAACTCGTCGCGGCGGTCCTGCTCGTGATCAATCGCTACGTCCCGCTCGCCCTCGCCCTGCTCGCTCCGGTCA
>QHPP01000113.1 GCA_003219125.1 Verrucomicrobiota bacterium | reverse complement strand
CCCTCAGCAGCAAACGGTGGCTGCCCTTGAGCACGCCATCCGCGAAGCTGGCCGCAAACCGGTCCAGCGCGACAGTCATTATCGACACGTGCTTTCGTCGAAAAATGGATCGGCCCCCAGTGTGCAGTCGACGGGAGCGGAACTTGCCTTCGTCTAGTTAGGGCGCAACCGCCTTTCACCCGCGACAAATGTTGCGCATTGGCTGCGTCAAATATCTTAATGCTCGCCCGCTCATTCACGGCTGGTCCGGAGCGGTTGA
>QHPP01000112.1 GCA_003219125.1 Verrucomicrobiota bacterium | reverse complement strand
CTGGTACGGAACACAGACTTGGAGTCTGTGCGCCCAGCGGAGTTGCACTCCGCTGAATCGGTAGCAGTGGAGGGCTCCACTGAAACCGGGACAGCGGACAAAATCTCCGCTGGGCGCACAGGCCAACGGCCTGTGTTCCGCCTCCTCATCGGTGATCAGGCAATTCGTTTTCGCGCAAAGCATCGCGAGCACTATCACTATTGGGACCTGGCGGATACCTGGACTAAGATCACATCCCTTCCATTTGTCTTTGCCGTCTGGTTGATTCGTCCGGAAATCGAAAACGCGAAAGAGATCGCAGATAAACTGCGTGCACTTCGTAAGCGCAACGTCGCCAGCATCGATGAGCTCGCTCGTTCTCAATCGGAAGTCTCGCCGGCATTTTGCCGGAAATATTATCGGGAGCACCTTCTCTTTGATTTCGGTGAGCGCGAGAAAGCGGGTTTGCGCGAATTTCATCGTCGTTGTCTGCTGAACAAAATCGATGTCGCTCCAGAATTGCGGTTGAATCTGGTGTGAAAGGCGAAGTTCGCATTGGCATTTCCGGTTGGAATTATGCCGGCTGGCGCGGCATCTTTTATCCAAAAGGATTGCCCCATCGTCGCGAACTGGAATTCTCCTCGCGCCTGTTCAATTCGATTGAGATCAATGGATCGTTCTATTCTCTAAAACGACCAACGAGCTATCGGCGCTGGTACGGGGAAACGCCGGAAAATTTTCTCTTCAGCGTCAAAGGCGCCCGTTTCATCACCCACATGAAAAAATTGCGCGAGGTTGAAGTGCCGCTGGCAAATTTCTTTGCTTCCGGCATTCTCGCGCTCGAGGAAAAGCTCGGGCCGGTTCTCTGGCAATTTCCACCAAACTTTGGTTGGAACGAAAAACGCTTCCGGGAGTTTTTTCAATTGCTGCCGAAGACGACGAGGGAAGCGGCGCTCCTCGGTCGTCGGCATGACTCGAAGTTAAAGGCGCGCGCCTGGCTGAAAGTAAAGTGCGACCGGGCGCTGCGTTATTGCGTGGAAATTCGGCACGCCAGTTTTCTGGTCCCTGATTTTTTCGAGCTACTGCGGGAGTTCAATCTCGCCTTCGTTTTTGCCGATACGGCCGGAAAATGGCCTTATGCGGAAGATTTGACCGCGGATTTCGTTTATTGCCGCTTGCATGGCGATACCCAACTCTATACCAGCGGCTACAGTGACCGCGCGCTCGATTGGTGGGCGGCGCGATTGAAGCTGTGGCACAAAGGAAAGCAACCGACGGATGCGGCACTCGTCGCTGCCAAAACAAAATCGGAGCCGCGTGATTTATTCGTTTACTTTGATAACGACGCGAAAGTGCACGCGCCTTTCGATGCGCAAATGCTCGCTTGGAAAATGAAATGATAAGAACAGTGTCATCATCACGCGAAAACGACGAATGATCTCTCGAGAGTTGTGTTACCGAGCTACGAAAGGTCCCTCGCCGCCTGCGCGACTCGGGATGACAGAAAATCAAACACCTCGCGCCGCGTAAGCAGCGCCTGATCGACGAACTCAGTTGCGCGCGTGAGAGATGCTGGGGGAAATTCCGTGAGGTTGTCAGCGGTTCACCTGCGCATAAAATAATCGATGCAACCTCGGTGGATTTTGGCGCGTGATGTCGCGCCGGCCAAAAATGGAATCCGGTGGCCGGACCTTTGCAGCTCCGACTGCATCGCACGCCTCCTTGAGCGTCGCGGCTTTAAGTGCGCCGACGATGTTCTTGCATTTCTAAATCCGCGGCTCGCTGCTCTGGCCGACCCCTTCTTGATCGGTGGAATGGATGATGCGGTTGAGCGAATTTTTCACGCGATCGATCACCGTCAACGTGTGGTCCTATTCGGCGATTACGATGTCGACGGCGTAACCTCCCTTGCGCTTTTGTCCGAAGTTCTGCGTGGCTACGGGAACGAGCCGGCACTTTTTTTGCCCCTTCGAATGGAAGAGGGCTACGGTCTCAGCGCGGAAGGAATTGCGCGCTGTCTCCGCCAGCACATTCCGGAACTCCTTGTCGCAATTGATTGTGGGACGTCCTCACTTGCTGAAATCGATTCGATTAAAGGAGCGGGGATCGATGTCATCGTTCTCGACCATCATGAACCCAAATCAGAACTGCCCGATTGCCTGCTGGTGAATCCGAAGACGACGAATTCCGGGTTCGATTATCTTTGTAGTGTCGGGCTGACCTTTAAACTTTGCCACGCCCTCTTAAAAACACGACGCATCGATTTTGATCTGAAAACCGCACTTGACCTCGTCGCACTCGGCACTGTCGCAGACATTGTTCCCTTGCATGGTGATAATCGAGTCTTTGTCAGAAGCGGCTCGACCATGATCGAACGAGCGCGGCGCCCCGGAATTGCGAAGCTAATGGAGGTCGCCGGGGTAAAGCAGCCAGTTATGCCAGACGACATCGGCTTCCGACTCGGTCCGCGCTTGAATGCGGCCGGCCGGCTGGCTACGGCAGAGAAAGCGCTGCGTTTGTTGATAATTTTGATGCCTCACGGGATGCCGGAATCGTCTTAGGCGCGCGTGGCTGGCATCCGGGCGTTCTCGGGATTGTGGCTTCGCGCATCTCAAAAAAATATTATAGGCCGACGATCGTCATCGGGTTTGATGAGAGCGGAGCTGGAAAAGGAAGCGGGCGCAGTATCGAGGGTTGTTCGATCGTGCGGGCCCTCGGTGAATGCAGCGGAGCGCTGGAAAAATTTGGTGGCCACGAAATGGCGGCAGGGGTGAGTTTACGCGAAGAAAATCTGTCGAAATTTCGCGAGCAGTTTTTGGATGCGGTGCGCCGGCAATTAACTGACGAAGGGCTTACTCCACGCTTACACCTCGACGCTGAAATCGGGCTGGCGGAGATCAACTTCGATTTGCTGCATTGGCACGAAATGTTGCAACCATTCGGTAATGGAAATCCGCAGCCGACCTTTGTCTCGTTGGCGGTGGAAGCGGCGTGCGCACCGCGGGTGGTGGGGGAACGCCATCTCGAGCTCCGGCTACGACAGCGAAATTGGCATCGCCGCGCGATCTTTTTTGACGGCGCGGCGTCCGAGCTGCCGCCGGCGCCCTGGGACGTCGCTTTTCACATCCACACCAATGTTTACGAAGGTGAGACCCGAATCGATCTGCACGTCAAAGCGCTGCGCAGCGCGGCCTTGTTAGATTGATGGACCTCGATACTTCACTGGAAGAATTGAGCTGGATTCCACGGCCGCGCATCCTCGCTTTGCGCCGGCTCGCGCTCGAGACCGTCGGCGATTTGCTCACCCATTATCCGCGCCGGCACGAAGATCGGCGGGAGTTTCGCGGGTTTCCGCGGGAAGAAACCACCGTCCCGGTTTGTTTGTGCGGCGAAGTCGTAAAGACGCGACTGATGCGTTTCGGCGGGCGCAAAATTTTTGAAGCAGTGCTGGAGGAAAGTGGCGCGCATGCGCTAAGCCAACCACTGACCTGCCGCTGGTTTAATCTGCATTACATCCAAAAGATGATTGCGACCGGGCAACGGCTGGTTGTGTTCGGTCGCGTCAAGCGCAAAGGCCCGCGTTTGCTTATCGATCATCCAGAATTTGAGGTAATTGAAGACGACGAAGAGATTTTGATTCATTTTCGTCGCATCACCCCAATCTATCCAGCGACGGAAGGTTTATCGCAGCGGGTCCTCCGAGGATTGATTTTCCGGTTGCTTGAACAGGTCTCAGGCGCATCAGCCGAGGTCCCGCTGCCTGCGTCCTTAAGTAACGGGGAGGATGAAAACGCACTTCGCAAAATTCATTTTCCGGAAAATGGCGAACAGTTGCGCAAAGTGCGCGATCATCTGGTGCTGGGTGAATTTTTCCGGATGCAGATGCAGATCGCGTCCGCGCGCGCGCAAAATTCCGCGCGGATCGGTTGTCGTCATCCAAGCCGCGGTTTGTTAACGGAACAATTCATTGCCGCACTTCCATTCGTTTTTACCGGTGCGCAGCAGCGGGTCCTTAAGGAGGTTAAGCACGATCTACAGCTGGCGTCGCCGATGAATCGTTTGCTACAAGGCGACGTTGGCTCCGGGAAAACGGTCGTAGCCATCGCCGCAATGTTGCTCGCGGTCGAGTCCGGATCGCAAGCTGCCCTGATGGCGCCGACGCAGATTCTGGCGGAGCAACATTACGCGGTTTTGCGCAGTTGGCTCGATCCGCTCGGAATTCGAATCGCGCTCCGCACCGGAGCACGACAGGAAGACAACGCACCGATGCTGTTGTTTGCGCAGCGGTTGGGGAGCGCAGGCAGCCAGCCTGCCGTGTCCGGCAGCCTGCCGGACACAAGCACCTCCGGAATTGCCGAGCCGCGATATCATCATCGGCGACTCCCGCATTTCGAACGCCCGTGGATGAAGCACGCAATTACGTTTAGTACAAGAAACCGTCGCACTCTCTCAGAAAGAGCGCGGGACGTCGTAATAGAATCAATCCGGCGCTGGGATGGGCGGCGTTACGAGCTTTTCGCGGCCTGCGTAATGCCGGATCACGTACATCTCCTATTAGAACCGATGGTTGAACGCCAGAACGAATCGGGGAATTCGACCTTCTTTTCGCTCTCTAAAATACTCCACAGCATTAAATCGTTTACGGCAAATCGAATTAACAAAATTGAAAAGGTCAATGAACCTGTCTGGGAATCGGAATCGTTTGACCGAATGATTCGATCGGAGAGCGATCTACAGGAGAAATTTGAATACATAATGCGGAATCCGTGGGATGCCGGGATCGCAAAGCCAACAGACGATTATCCATGGGTTTGGTACCCGAGATCAAAACCGGAGGAGTTCGCGGCAAGCTGCCGCGAACGGCAGGCTGGCAGCCTGCGCTCCCCAACAGAAGAAGCTGGGAACAAAAACGCCCCCCAAATCATCGTCGGCACCCATGCCCTGCTCTATGACAACGTGAGCTTCACCAATCTCGGTCTCGCCGTGATCGACGAGCAGCACAAGTTCGGGGTGGCACAGCGGGCCAAACTTACCTCGCGCGAACCGGCCCCTGATGTTCTCGTTATGACCGCGACTCCAATTCCACGGACGTTAACGATGACTATTTACGGCGACCTTGAAATTTCGACGATTGAAGAGATGCCGCGCGGCCGGGGTAAAATTGTCACGCACGTGATCACGGGCGATAAACTAGGGGAAGCGATCGTGTTCTTGCGCGAACAATTGCGCGACGGACGACAGGCTTACATCGTCTATCCGTTAATCGATGAGAGTGAAAAGCTGGAGGCCAAAGCCGCCGCGAAAGAGTTCGAGACTTGGCAGGAACGGCTGCGACCGTTTCGCTGCGAATTGTTACATGGACGAATCGCCTCACCCGACAAGCAATCGATCATGCAAAGGTTCCGCGCCGGAGAAACGCAAGCGTTGATCAGCACGACCGTAATCGAGGTGGGCGTCGACATTCCTAATGCCACGGTCATGCTGATTGAAAATGCCGAGCGATTCGGACTCTCGCAGTTGCATCAATTGCGCGGCCGAATCGGTCGCGGCGCGCACACGTCGCACTGCTGGCTGGTCACTTCAGACAAATCCACTGAGACGATAACGAAGCTGGCGGTGCTGGAGAAAACAACCAATGGCTTTGAGATTGCCGAGGCGGACTGGGAGCTGCGCGGACCGGGCGATTTGCTTGGCACAGCGCAAAGCGGGTTGCCGGAACTAAAATTGGGGGATCTTAGGCGGGACGCCGCTTTGATGCGGAAGGCACGTCAGGCAGCCTTGGAATTGTTAGAAAACGATCCGGGACTGGACGGCCCGGAGAATCAACGTTTCCGCGACTTGATTGTCGAAAGACAGGGACAAACTTTCTCTCACGTTAGCTGATGAAAAACTTTCTTAAATTTCTGGTTTTCGTGGTGTTGGTCAGCCTCGGGATTTCGCTCCTTTACGATTACCGAATGAAGCATGGCGGGCTGGTCAGGCCCACTACAACGCCGGAGAAATATTCGCTCGCCACGGCACCGCCGGTTGACCGCAAAGAGATTGGCACGCTGGAGGAGTTCAATCGCGAGCGCCGCACTCTGGTCTCAAATGTCATTCCATCGGTGGTCAGCGTGAAGACATCGAAAAAAATCGCGGTGCGCCGGCAATACGCGCTCGATCCATTTGAGTTTTTTTTCCGCAACCCGCGCCAGTTCCGCAATCCGAATGAGGAAGCAATGGTGCAAAATTCACTCGGTTCCGGCGTGATCGTGACCAATGAAGGTCACATCATTACCAATAGTCACGTGGTCGATCAGGTGGATGACATTGAAGTGCAACTGTCTGATGGCCGGACCAAAAAGGCCCGACTCATTGGGAGCGATAGCCAGGTCGATCTAGCAGTTCTAAAAATCGATGAGCCGGGGGTAAAGGCGTTAAAGTTGGGCGATTCTGATGCCGTGCAGGCGGGTGATATGGTGCTCGCGATCGGCAATCCATTCGGCTTCGAGGAAACCGTGACGGAGGGAATCATCAGCTCGAAGGGACGCCCGAATCGTGTCGATGGCTTCGGTGATTTTCTGCAAACCGATGCCGCCATCAATCCGGGAAACAGCGGCGGGCCATTGATTAACCTCAGTGGTGAAGTGATCGGAATTAATACTGCGATCATCTCGCGCACCGGCGGGTCGCAGGGGATTGGCTTCGCCATTCCATCAAACACGGTGAAAGTCGCGCTCGAAAGCCTGCTCAAGAAGGGGCGAATTATCCGGGGTTACCTCGGAATCCAGGCGCAGGTGAACGCACAGAACCTGGCTTCAAATGGCGATGGCGTGGTCGTGGGAGATGTCCTCCCGGGATCGCCGGCGGCGGACGCGCATTTACAAAAAGGCGATGTCATCCGCAAGTTCAACGGACGCGACGTTAAGAATTTCCCGGAGCTTCGGTCGCTGGTTGCGCAAGCGGAGTTAAACAAGAAGATCGATCTCGAACTAATGCGCGACGGTAAGCCGCTCAAGGTGTCGGCGGAACTGCGGGAGCAGCCGCCGGATATTCAAACCGCGCGTGCCATTCCACGGCCGGGACAACCGAATCCGAGCAATCCTATGCCGCAGCCAAATGCGCCCGATACGAACCCGGATGAAGATCAAAGCAATACGAATCCGCTGGGCTCGATTCGCGTTGGTGAATTGACGGCCGATTTGGCTAGACGTCTTGATTTGCCGACGGGCGTGCGCGGGGTCGTCGTTGATGCAGCAGATTTGGCGGAATTGCAGCGCGGAGATGTCATCGAAGAAATCGATCAGCAGCCAGTGACTTCGGTGAGCGAATTCAACCAACTTGTTGCTGGCCTCGACCCAGACAGCACGCACGTGTTTTCCGTGTGCCGACATCGTGTTCGCTCATTTATCGTGGTGCGGCCGCGCTAAGGCGAGAGACGGAATCGCAAGCCTGGCGCAGGCATCCTGCCTGTGGGGCAGCGTGGCTTCCAGCCTGCTTTGAAAGATTAACCAAGCGAGACGCCCGGTTGCCCCACAGGCTGGATGCCTGCGCCCCGTTCGAATGACGGATTTAAGCCTGACATACGCTTGCCGCACTCGTCGCCTTCGAATCCCCAGTGAATAAACCTATGGGCGTGGAAGTCTAAAACGCCGTAACACTGAATAACCTTATGAAGCGTTTTTTAATATTTTCAGCGGTATGTGCGTTCGCGTTAACGGTGTTCCAATCGGGCGGCGCGGATGTCTCGGTTAACTTTTTTTACGACAATTTGAATGGCGGTAACTGGTACCAAGTGGCCGATTATGGCTATGTCTGGCAGCCTGATGCTGCGACCAGTGCAGAATGGCGACCGTACACGGATGGCTATTGGGCTTACACCGATGTCGGCTGGACCTGGGTATCGTATGAAGATTTCGGCTGGGCCACCTACCACTATGGCCGCTGGGTCCGACTGGAGGATTATGGTTGGTGCTGGGTTCCCGGCTATGAATGGGGACCGGCCTGGGTTTCATGGCGGACCGGCGGAAATTATATCGGCTGGGCTCCGTTGCCTCCGGAAGGCCGCGGCGAAGTCGTTTATGAAAGTCGGCCGATCACTGGACATGTCGATGTCGATTTCGGTATCGGTCCGGCCTATTACAATTTCATCGATGTGCGCTTCATCGGCGAGCCGGTGCTACGTGGTCACTTCTATGATTACAATCAGAACGTCGTTTACATCAACAACACGGTGAATGTGACGAACATCACCTATAACAATTCCGTCGTTTACAATTACGGGCCGGACTATGCCGTCTTAAGCAGATATTCGACTCGACCGATTCAGCGGTTGAAACTCGAACGCACCAATGTCGATCCGCTGCAGGCGGTGAAGGCGGGAAATGTCACCAAAGTTCAGGGCGACAAACTCGTTCTTGCGGCGCCAATGAAGTTGCAGAAAGCCAATGCGCAAATTGCCCCGAGAACGGTAAAAGCAAAGATTGATCAACCCAAGGTTGAAAAGGGTTGGGCGAATATTTCCGATCCGAACACCAAGGCGAAACTGGAACAGAAATTTAAAACTGAAAACTCGCAAAACGTTCCCCAGCCCAATATTCAACCCAACGCTGGTGCCAATGTAAATGCCCTCGCTTCACCTGGTGCTTCTCCCTTCGAAAAGGGGAAAGGTAAGCACAAAGGCGAACAACTTGAGAATCAGGCTGCTGCCTCTGTTGCGCCTGGAATTTCGCCAGCGTCAACGGCTATGCCGTTCGAACAGGGGCACGGCAAAAAAGGAAAGGGCCACATGGTCGAGAACGCACCCGGCACTGCGGTGACGCCGGGCTCCTCACCGGTAGAATCTTTCGAACAAGACAAAGGTAAGCACAAAGGCCAGAGATTGGAGAAGGAACCCGGCGCGTCCGTTAGTACTTCACCGGCAGAATCCATGGAGCAAGGCAAGGGTAAGAAGGGCAGAGGTCAGAGATTTGAAAATGAGCCAGGCACTTCAGGTGGCTCTTCACCTGCGGAGGCTTCCGAGCAGGGCAAGGGTAAGAACAAGGGACATAGGGAAAAGGGCGAACAAACGCCTGGTCTTAGCGGACCGATGACTCCACAAAATCCGAACGCCAATCTGCAAAGCCAAAACAGTCCCGAAGGCGGCAAACATAAGGAAAATCGGCATGAAGAAAACGTCCAGCCCGGGTCGCAGAATGTTGGCGGTGGGGGCAAGCGTCGCGAGCAGATTCAATCCCAAGGTCAGCCGCAAGGGGGACAGTACGGCCAACAGGGCGGACAGGGTGGTGGACAGCAAGGCGGCGGCGGTGGCAAACGTCGCGAGCAGATTCAATCCCAGGGTCCGCCTCAGGGTACACAATATGGCCAACAGGGCGGACAGCAAGGTGGCGGCCAGAGTAAGGGCAAAGGAAAGAAAGAGCAAACCTCCCCAACTCCATCACCGCAGTAACTTACAAGAATTAGGTTTAGCACGGCCCCGGTATTCCCGGGGCCGTTTCTTTTGCTTGGGAGCGCAGGTTGCCAGCCTGCGCTTTTCGGCAGCTTGGAACACGGGCCCGCGGCCCGTGCGCTCAGCGGGTTTTTAACCCGCTGCCTCGGCAACCCACCCCGAGCCGGCTCAGTCAGCGGAGTGAAATTTCGCTGGGCGCACAGACTGGAAAGTCTGTGTTCCTTGTTCCCGGGGAGCAAGAACGTCTACAAGAGCTCCGCGATTTGCACCGCATTGAGTGCCGCGCCCTTCAACAATTGATCGCCCGAAACCCAGAAGGCGAGTCCATTTTCAAACGCGCAATCGCGCCGCACCCGACCTACCTCACAATTGTCTTTCCCGGCAACATGAAGCGGCATCGGATACCGATTTCGCGTCGGCTCATCAACCAGCTCCAAACCGGGTGCCTTCGCTAAAATCTCCCGCGCCCGTTCCACCGAAACTGGTTCGGTGAATTCCGCGCTGATCGCGACCGAGTGCGCGCGATAAACCGGAACACGAACGCACGTGACCGACGCGCAAAATTCGGGGTGATGCATGATACGACGGCCTTCGTTCTGCATTTTCATTTCTTCTTTGGTGTAACCGCTTTCGAGAAATGCATCGACTTGGGGGAGTACATTGAAGGCGATAGGGTGCGGATAAACCTCCGGACGCGCCGGCTGACCTTCGGAAGCGGCGCGGACCTGCTGCTCCAACTCGGCAATCGCGCGTGCGCCGCTGCCGGAAACTGCTTGATAGCTCGCGGCAAAAACGCGTCGCACATGGAAAACGCAATGCAGCGGATAAATCGCCATCAGTGCGACCGCAGTAGTACAATTCGGATTGGCGATGATTCCGCGGTGGAGTTTCGCGTCAGCGCCATTGATTTCGGGAATGACCAGCGGCACCTCCGGCTCCATTCGAAAGGTCGAAGAGTTATCGATCACAATCGCGCCGGCGTCGCGGGCGATCGGAGCGAATTCTCGCGCGACGGCCGTGCCCGCACTGAACAGCGCGAGATCAATTCCTCGAAAGGATTCGCGCGCCAGTTCCGCGACCGGAATCTTTTCATCGCGAAATAAGGCGGATTTGCCGGCTGAACGCTTGGAACCGAAGGCACGAATTGAAGCCACCGGAAAGCCGCGCCGCTCCAGCACCCGAAACATTTCAACGCCAACCGCGCCGGTCGCTCCCACTACCGCGATGTGATAATGTTTGCTCATCCCCAGGCGCATTTTAGGGCAGCGACGGCACGATGCAAAAATCTCCGCTTCATATTCACGTTTCTGTGCGCAATCAGGAATTGAAATTGCAGCGGGGCCGCAAAATTATCCGCCGTTATCCGGTGTCCACTTCGCGGTTTGGGCTCGGGAGCGAAGAAGGCAGCAATAAAACGCCGCTGGGTCAGTTTCGCGTTAGCGATAAAATTGGAGAGTCCATGTCTCCCGGCACGATTTTCGTCGGTCGCGTTCCGCTCAAACCGGACGATCCTTTGCCGCCGACACAAGATCTGGTCTTGTCTCGCATTCTCTGGCTCGACGGTCTGGAGGGGCACAACGCCAATACCCGTGATCGTTTTATTTACATTCACGGGACAAAGCACGAGGACAAAATCGGCATGCCCGACAGCCACGGATGTATCCGAATGCGAAATGCAGATGTCATCGAGCTCTATGATCTAGTGGATGTGGACACGCCGGTAACAATCAGGGAATGATTTAGCGGGTTATCGTGGGCGACGGAGAAAAATCGTTGCGCGGTTTGCTTTCGCTAATATAAAGCTCAAAGCAACCAGCTACGAAAGGGGTGAGAAACAGAATGAGAGTTTTAAAAGCAATCATGATCCTGACCGTTTTGGCCAGCGCCTTAAGCTTGGGTGCTTGTGCCCAAAAAAAAGAATCAATGTCCACGGGGACGACGGCGGCTTCGACGCGTACGTACTCGAAATAAGCTTCCACCTGCGGACAGCTTTAACGTAAAGGCCAGGTCGCTAGCGACCTGGCCTTTTTCTTTTTTGGGTGCGCTCCCAATTTCTTCGGGGAGACGAGCCTCTTCTCGTCCCCGATGTCCAGAAGCATTTCCCTCCCCAGAATCATCCGATCCACCGCCACGCTTTGTCATTTTGCGATCAAGCAGCTAAAATCGCGCTGTGGAAATTTCTGGCCGCCCGATTTCACTCGCGCAACTAAACGCGGTCGCGACTGGAAGCGAGCGCATCAAGTTAAATGACGAATCGCTGGATCGAATTCACAAATCGCGCGCGGTTGTCGAAAAAATTCTCGAGGAGGGCCAGGTCATCTATGGGATCAGCACCGGTTTCGGCAAACTTTCCGATGTCAAAATTGAGCCGGATGCGCTCCGCCAGTTGCAGCTCAATCTTGTCCGCAGCCATTCCTGCGGCGTCGGCCAACCGCTCTCGATTCCGGAAGTGCGCGCGATGATTTTCCTGCGCGCCAATGTGCTCGCGCTTGGTTTCAGCGGCGTGCGACTCGAGGTGGTCGAGTTCCTTTGCCAAATGCTAAATCGCGGCGTTTATCCGGTGGTTCCCGAGAAAGGATCCGTCGGTGCCAGCGGCGATCTCGCTCCCCTTGCGCATCTGGCCCTGGCGTTGATCGGTGAAGGCGAATCGTTCTTTGAAAATGAACGTCTGGCTTCAGCCGACGCGCTCGCGCGCGCAGGGCTCAGTCCTATTGTGCTGGAAGCAAAAGATGGTCTCGCCTTATTGAACGGCACTCAGGCAATGCACAGCGTCGGCGGCCTCGCACTCTTTCGCGCCAAACGTCTCGCGCGCGTGGCCGATGTAGCTGGCGCAATGACCCTGGAAGGTTTGATGGGAACACCGCGCGCCTTCGATCCGCGGATTCAAAAGGCGCGACCTCATCCCGGGCAGATTGCGGTCGCAGAACACGTGCGTGCATTGGTTCAGCAAAGCGAAATCCGCGAATCGCATCGCGAAAATGATCCGCGGGTGCAGGATGCTTACAGTATTCGCTGCATTCCGCAGGTGCACGGCGCCGCGCGCGATGCTTTAGGGTATGTGGAAAAGATTCTGGAAATCGAGAGCGCGGGCGCGACCGACAATCCCCTGGTGTTTCCCGACAGCGGGGATGTCATTTCGGGCGGAAATTTTCACGGCGCGCCACTGGCGCACGCACTCGATTTTGCCGCCATTGCGCTGACGGATTTGATGAGCATCAGCGAGCGACGAATCGAGCGCATGGTCAATCCCGACTTGAGTTACGGTTTGCCGGCCTTTCTCGCGCGAAAGCCCGGCTTGCATTCCGGCATGATGATCGCGCAGGTCGCGGCGGCCTCGCTTTTGAACGAAGCGAAAGTGCTGGCGCATCCCGCCAGCATCGACAACGTCCCGACCTCCGCCGGGAAAGAGGATCATGTTTCGATGGGGATGACGTCTGCGGTCAAATTGCGATCGATCGTGGAAAATGCGGAAAACTTGCTTGCCATCGAATTGCTGGCGGCTGCGGAAGCGCTCGAGCACCGGCGACCATTGAAGGGCGGTGCCGGGGTGGAACGCGCCTACGCCACTGTCCGGAAATATGCGGAACCCCTGCTGGAAGACCGCGCCCTCGCGCCGGACATTGCCGCCATCGCGAGAGCAATTCGCGCCGGAGAGTTTGATAGCGAACACGAGAAGTTATGAGCGGGAAACGGTCAATTCGCGCGCCACGCGGGGCAGAGCGCAGTTGCAAAGGCTGGCACCAGGAAGCGGCCTTACGCATGCTGATGAACAATCTCGATCCGGAAGTCGCCGAAGCGCCGGAGCGATTAATTGTTTATGGCGGCACTGGTCGGGCGGCGCGAAGTTGGGAATGTTTCGACGCCATTGTCCGTTCTTTGCGCGGGCTTGAAAACGACGAGACGCTGCTCGTTCAATCTGGTAAGCCGGTCGGCAAATTCCGCACCCACGATGAAGCGCCGCGGGTATTGATCGCGAATTCCAATCTCGTTGGTCATTGGTCGAACTACGAACAGTTCAACAAACTCGAACGACTCGGGCTAACGATGTATGGACAGATGACGGCCGGTTCCTGGATCTATATCGGCAGCCAGGGAATTGTGCAGGGCACATTCGAAACCTTTGGCGCGGCCGGGGAGAAACATTTCGACGGAAATCTCGCGGGTAAACTCATCGTCAGCGGCGGGCTCGGTGGAATGGGCGGCGCGCAACCGCTGGCCGCGACCATGAATGGCGCTTGCTTCATCGGGGTGGAAGTAGATCCGACGCGAATCGAGAAACGGCTCGCTACCGGCTATTGCGATCACATGGCGAAATCGCTCGATCAGGCATTGCAGTTGGTCGACGAAGCGCGAAAGGCAAAGCGCGCAGTCTCGGTCGGTCTGGTTGGCAATTGCGCTGATGTGCTCCCGGAAATGGTGAAGCGAAATTTCGTTCCCGATTTGTTGACTGATCAAACCAGCGCGCACGATGCCCTCAACGGGTACGTGCCAAATCAAATCTCGTTAGCCGAAGCCATCGCACTGCGGACAAAGAATCCGGAGAAATATGTCAAGCGCTCGATGCAAGCAATGGCTGACCATGTCCGCGCGATGTTGGAATTACAGAAACGCGGCGCCATTACCTTTGATTACGGGAATAACATTCGAACCCAGGCGAAGAAGGCGGGCGTCGAAGATGCGTACGACATTCCCGGATTTGTTCCCGAGTACATCCGCCCTCTCTTTTGCGAAGGAAAAGGACCATTCCGATGGGTCGCGCTCAGCGGCGATCCGGATGACATCGCCCGAACCGACGCTCTCGCGCTCGAGCTTTTTCCGGAAAACGCAATCCTGGCGCGCTGGATGAAACTGGCGAAAGAGCGCATTCATTTTCAAGGATTGCCGGCGCGCATTTGCTGGCTCGGTTATGGTGAGCGCGCCGAGTTTGGTGCGGCTATTAATGAACTGGTGCGGCGCGGGGAAGTGAAGGCGCCGATTGTTATTGGTCGAGATCACCTCGATACCGGTTCGGTCGCGTCGCCCTTTCGCGAGACCGAAGGAATGCTCGACGGCAGCGATGCCATCGCCGATTGGCCGCTGTTGAACGCGCTCGTCAATACCGCTGCCGGCGCCTCATGGATTTCAATTCACAATGGCGGCGGAGTCGGTATTGGCTATTCGCAACACGCCGGGATGGTCGTTGTTGCCGACGGCACCAATGATTCCAAACGCCGTCTCGAACGCGTCCTCACCAGCGATCCGGGAATGGGGATTTTGCGCCACGCCGATGCCGGTTACGCCCGCGCAATTGAATTTGCTGCCGCTAACGACATTGATATTCCTCTACGTCCACAGCAGCACGATTAACGAATAAGGTGCTTGCGGAGTGATAAGATGCGCAGAAGCACGTCCCTCCGTTTTGCGGGGAGCGCAGGCAGCTTCCCTGCGGTGTTCGGCCTGCCGAACACATTTTCGTCGGCACGTTGCCGACGAATGCGGGACCCCCGAACGTCGCTCTAGCCTTGCAATCCGGTTAATCGCGTAAATCCTGTTAGGAATCCCATCGCTATGCAGAAGCTAATCGAATGTGCTCCCAATTTCTCCGAAGGGCGCGATCCGGACATTATCCGACAAATTACTGACGCGATCGCCTCGGCCGACGGAGTGTCGCTGCTCGATGTTGATCCAGGCGCAACGACCAACCGTACCGTTGTAACCTTTGTTGGCACTCCGGAAGCGGTGGTGGAAAGCGCGTTCCGCGGGATTCAAAAGGCGGCGGAATTGATTGATATGCGCAAACACAAGGGCGCGCACCCGCGCATGGGAGCGACCGATGTTTGCCCGTTTATTCCGATCAGCAACGTCAATTGGAAAGAAGCCATCGCTTGCGCAAAGGAATTGGCAAAACGTGTCGGCGACGAATTAAAAATCCCCGTGTATCTCTACGAGAAAGCAGCGAAGAATCCATCGCGCGCAAATCTTGCCATCATCCGGGAGGGCGAATACGAAGGTTTTTTCGACAAAATTAAGCAAGCGGACTGGCGCCCAGATTTCGGGCCTAACGAGTTTAATGCTAAATCGGGCGCGACCGTGATTGGGGCGCGCGAGTTCCTGATCGCTTACAATGTCAACCTGAACACCAAAGCGGTGAGGCGAGCGAATTCGGTTGCTTTCGATGTTCGAGAAATGGGCCGGGTAAAGACGCTGGACGGCACACTCACTGGAAATCCGATGGTCGACGAAAAGGGCGAACCGATCCGTATCCCGGGAATGCTAAAACATGTGAAAGCGATTGGCTGGTATGTGGAAGAGTACGGGATCGCACAGGTTTCGATGAATCTAACAAATATTGATGAAACACCGCTCCATACCGCCTTCGACGCCTGCAATGAGTCCGCCACTAAACGCGGCCTGCGCGTGACTGGGTCGGAAATTGTCGGCATGGTCCCAAGGAAATGCCTGGTTGATGCCGGAAGACATTTTCTCCAGAAACAAAACTGGTCTGAAGGCGCGGCGGAGGAAGAGCTGATTGACCTTGCTATCCGCTCCATGGGTTTGAACGAGTTGAAACCGTTCGATCCGAAAGAGAAAATTATCGAACTAAAGGTAGAAGCGGCTGCTCCGCAAAAATCCCTGGTGAAGTTGGATCTGCGTCGATTCTGCAACGAAACCCTGAGCGATTCTCCGGCTCCCGGTGGCGGTTCTGTCGCCGCCTTAATGGGGGCGCTGGGCATTTCTCTTGGTGGAATGGTCGCTAATCTCTCGGCCGGCAAACGCGGATGGGAAGATAAACTCAGATATTTCAGCGATTGGGCTGTGAAAGCCCAGCAAATGAAGGATGAGATGCTTTTATTAGTCGACGAAGACACTGCCGCCTTCAACGAGGTGATGGCGGCATTTGCTCTGCCCAAAGGCTCCACCAAGGAAAAGTCAACCCGTTCGGCTGCGATCGAAAATGCCAACAAGCTGGCGGCGGAGGTGCCGCTGCGAGTTATGCAGACAGCGTCGAAGGCCTACGACCTTCTGGCCGAAATGGCTGCCAGGGGTAATCCAGCTTCTATTTCCGATGTCGGCGTTGGCCTTCTCGCGGTGCGCGCTTGTGTCGAAGGAGCTGGGATGAACGTCAGAATTAATGTGGCGAATCTGAAGGATGAAAAAATTAAGACGTCCCTTCTGAACAAGGTGCAGGTATTCAGCGACGAATCTGAAACCCGATTCAAAGAAATTAGTAAGATTGTGGAAAAGAAGTTTCGGTGAGGCGGTTGAAACGTCGAAGCGTGGGACGAACCCTCCAAACAAGCTAACAATTTAACGCTTAGCCGTTCGACCCTTTATCGCTCCACCGTGCCTTCCCTCGCTCTTCTTCACGCGTCGCAATTGGTCACGCTGACCGGGCCACCGCGGGCGCGGCGCGGGGAAGAGCTAAGCGAACTAGCAATTATTCCCGGCGGGGCTTTTGTGGCGTCCGGCGGCAAGATCACACATGTCGGCAAATCGACCGAGATTGAGAAACTCTGCGACGCTGAGACAGAGGTCATCAACGCGAGTGGATGCGTGGTGTTGCCAGGATTCATTGACGCGCATACGCACCTGGTTTTCGCTGGTAGCCGCCTCGACGATTACGAAGCACGGGCCCGGGGCGAGACTTACGAACAGATTGCAAAGCGCGGGGGCGGGATTCAGACAACTGTGAAGGCAACGCGCGCAGCCAGCGAGGACGAACTTTTTGCACTCGCGAAAAAGCGCGCGAGCTGGTTTTTGCAAAATGGAACGACAATGGTGGAAGCAAAGTCCGGCTACGGACTCACGCTTGAAGACGAACTGAAAATTTTGCGGGTAATCCAGCGCATCGGAAAGGAAACACCGCTGGAGACGGTTCCGACATTTCTGGGCGCGCATGCGTTTCCACCGGAATTTCGGGAGGATCACGGCAGCTATATTTCTCTCATCATTGGAGAGATGTTGCCACGAATTGCACGAGAGAAGGTGGCAGAATACTGCGACATCTTTTGCGAGCGAGACTACTTCGATGTCAACGAGGCCCGTCGCATTCTGACCGCAGCGAAACAGCACGGATTGAAATTGCGGATGCACGTCGATCAATTGACTAACGGCGGTGGCGCACGCTTGGCGGCGGAACTGGGAGCCGCGACGGCAGATCATCTCGAGCAAACTGCTGCCGATGGAATCAACGCGCTGGCAAAAGCCAACATCCAGCCAGTTCTTCTGCCAGGGTCGGCTTACGCGCTTGGTTCGAAAAAGTATCCGGACGCGCGCGCCATGATTGATGCCGGGCTGGCGGTAGTAGTGGCGACGGATTTCAATCCCGGTTCGTCACCGGGCCCGTCGATGCCGATGATGCTTTCACTTGCGGTTACGCAAATGCGAATGAGCCCAGCGGAAGCCATCGCGGCGGCCACCATTAATGCGGCCGCGAGTTTGAATAAAGTCGGCGAAACAGGCTCATTGGAAGTCGGCAAACTTGCGAATTTTGCGATCTGCGATTGCGAAGATTATCGCGAGCTTGCCTATTGGTTTGGAGTTTCGCTGGTGCGCGATGTTTTTGTGCGCGGCGTTTCTATCTCAAGCAGCGGCGGTTTCCAAACCGCCAAATGACCAGAGTGCGATTTGGAAATTGCCTACTTGATCCGGCTTGTAACCTGGCAACGCTAATGGCGGTTGTAGCTCCCGCTGTCGCTGGCGGCAGAGGTTGTTGGAGACCTGCCGCTGGAGATAGCGGCAGCTGCACCCGGCCATAGCGGCGTCATCCTGAACCGCGCAGACAGTGAAGGATCTATCGCTAGCTCGCACCCGCACGAATTTGTGTGACGAATACGCGAATGGGAGGTCCCTCGGCTCTCAGCCTCGGGATGACAGAAAATGTGTGCGCGATGTTTTTTGTGCATGGGCCGTGAGTGATTGTGAATTGTAGGGCAGGCGCGTCGCCTGCCAGCTACCACACCCGCAACCGGGAGCTGTTGCCCTACAAATGCGCGCGGCGTAGGGTCGCTTTCCTTCATGAAAGTCGAGGTCGAAAAGCAGCCCGATTCCGTCTCCACGCTACAAATTGAATTGCCGCCGGAGCAGGTCGCGAAAGAGTGGAATGCGATCGCGGATAACTTCGCGCGCTACGCCAAAATTCCGGGCTACCGGCCGGGCAAAGCGCCCCGGCGGGTGATCGAAGCGAAATTCAAGAAGGAAATTCAGGAAGAGCTCACAAAAAAGCTGGTCTCAAAAAGTTATCGCGACGCGGTTGCCGAAAAACAATTGCGCGTGGTGTCGCTGACAAATCTGGAGGATGTCAAGATCGGCGATGACAAGACGATGCGGTTTCGCGCAACGGTAATCACGGCGCCTGAATTTGACCTGCCAGATTACAAAAACATTACGGTGCAGTTGCCGCCATTGGAGGTCACGGAAGAGGAAGTGAACACTGCGATGGAACGCTTGCGGGACCAATCTGCTGATTTTCTGGAAGTGGAACCAGAGCGCGCTCTGCAAATGGATGATTTTGCGGTAATCGATTTCGAAGGCACGATCGAGGGCCGGCCAATCAGCGAGATTGCGCCGGAAGCGAGCAAGAATTTGCATGGCGGAAAGAAGTTTTGGCTGCAAATGGGGCCGGAGAATTTCCTGCCCAACTTTTGCGAGCAATTGGTCGGACAAAAAAAGGAAGAGACACGCTTGGTGATCGTGACTTTTCCAGCGGACTTGCCGGTGAAAGAACTGGCCGGCAAGAAGGCAGATTACGCCGTCACTTTGCGCGAGATTAAACAAAAAATATTGCCGGAATTAAACGATGCCTTCGCCACGAAATTGACGAAGGACAAGACCCTGGCGGATTTGCGCGCGATGGTAGCCCACGATCTCGAGCACGAGAAGGAGCATGCCATCGAGCAAGCGAAGGAATCGCAAATCGTAAAGGCTTTGCAGGAGCAAACCCAATTCGATTTACCGTCTCAGCTTTTGCGCAACGAAACGCGGCGCGCCCTGGGGGAGTTGGTGCAGCGTAACCGGCAGCGCGGGGTGCCGGATGAAATGCTGAAAAGTAAGGAAAAGGAGCTGGTGGAAGGGGCGGGGTCGCTGGCGGCGCATCGCTTGAAAACGAATTTCATCCTCCATCGAATCGCCGAGGTGGAGAAGATTCAAGTCACGCCCGAGGAAGTCGAGGAACGGATCCGAAATCAGGCTGCACATTACAATGTTTCAGTGGAAAAAATGCGCAAGGAAATCGACGAACGCGAGGGAATAAGCAGCCTGGTGGAAGAGGTCCTGCTGGGTAAGGCCATTGATTTTCTCAAGGCGAATGTTAACGTCAAAACGGCGGCAGCCGGAGCAAAAGAAACTATAAAAACTGATGAGCGAATTAAGTAAAAATATTTCCCAAAGTGTGCTGGTCCCCATGGTGGTCGAGCAGACCGGCCGAGGGGAGCGCGCCTACGACATCTATTCACGGCTGCTCAAGGACCGGATCATTTTCATAGGCACACCGATCGACGATCACATCGCGAATCTGGTCATAGCCCAGATGCTTTTCCTGCAAATGGAGGATGGAAAAAAGGACCTTAACCTTTATATCAACTCACCGGGCGGCTCCGTCACCGCCGGGCTGGCAATTTATGACACGATGCAGTTTCTCACCTGCGATGTGACGACCTACTGCCTCGGCATGGCGGCAAGTATGGGCGCCGTCTTGTTGTGCGCCGGAACCAAAGGCAAACGTTTCGCCCTGCCGAATTCCGACATCATGATTCACCAGGTGTCGGGTGGCGCACAGGGACAGGCCAGCGATGTCGAGCGCCAGGTCGATTACATGTTCAAGTTGAAGAAGCGCCTGATCAAAATCATCTCACAGCATACGGGCAGATCCGAGGAACAGGTCCGGTTGGATTCCGACCGCGATTATTACATGTCGGCGGCGGAAGCGAGGGACTACGGGTTGGTCGATGAGGTGATCAAATCGCGCAAGGAAGCGAAGCTCCTCGATGGCGCGGGCGGAGACGGAGCGGACCGAAATGTAGCCGTGGCGGAGGCCGCGTTACCCCGCAGACTCGGGGAATAGAAGCTGCTTAAAAGGTAGCGCTCTTATGGCACGGGCTTCGAACCTCACGATGTGCTCTTTCTGCGGGAAGAGCCATGCCGAAGTGCGGAAGCTGATCGCCGGTCCCGGGGTCTATATTTGCGACAGTTGCATCAATGTTTGCAAAAGCATCCTCGATAAGGAGCTGAACGAAGACGCCCGGCGCCAGTCTTCTACCATTCGGGTGCCCAAACCGGCGGAAATTCGCCGATCGCTCGATCAATATGTCATTGGCCAGGACATCGCGAAAAAAACTCTTTCGGTCGCGGTCCATAACCATTTCAAGCGGGTCATGCAGACCGGCGCGCTCTCCGATTCATCGGCTGCTTTCCAGCCCGATCCATTTGCCGACGTCGAAATCGAGAAGAGCAATATTTTGCTGATCGGCCCAACCGGGTCGGGCAAGACTTTGCTGGCCAAAACGCTGGCAAAAATTCTTGATGTTCCCTTTTGCATTGCCGACGCGACCACGCTGACCGAAGCCGGCTATGTCGGTGAAGACGTCGAAAACATTATTCTGCGTTTGCTGCAAAATGCGGACTACGACGTAAAACGGGCCGAGATTGGCATCGTTTACATCGACGAGATCGACAAAATCGGTCGCAAAACCGACAACGTTTCGATCACGCGCGATGTCAGCGGCGAGGGCGTGCAGCAGGCGTTGTTGAAAATTCTTGAAGGCAGCACGTGCAACGTTCCGCCACAAGGAGGGCGCAAGCATCCGCACCAGGAATACATCCAGGTGAACACCGAAAAGATTCTGTTCATCTGCGGTGGCGCATTTGTCGGCCTCGATAAGATCGTGCAAAAACGCATCGGCCAAAAGGTGATGGGTTTCGGCAGTCCCACATTGGAAGTAGAGGCGGCACTGGCGCGGGAGGCGGTGAGACGGGTCGAACCGGAAGATTTGCTGGCGTTTGGCATGATTCCCGAATTCATCGGCCGTTTGCCGGTCGTGGCCGCGCTGGACGCGCTGACTGAGGAAGAGATGGTCGCGATTTTGACCGACACCAAGAATGCGATGGTGAAACAGTACACAAAACTTTTCTCGATGGAGAATGTGCGATTGTCGGTAACAAAGGACGCGCTGAAGGCACTGGCGGCGCAGGCCGTGACAAAGGGAACGGGCGCGCGCGCATTGCGATCGATGCTCGAGCGCATCATGCTCGAGATCATGTATGACGTGCCAAGCCGTGAAGACATTGCCGAAGTCACAATTAATCGCGCGGTCGTAGAGGGGAAGAAGCTTCCTCTCATTCGCAAAAAGCAGGATAAGGACGCGGCGTAATGGGCCTTCGGCCCCCGTTAAAAAGTTAAATCGTTACAAGGTTACATCGGGGTAACCGCAAACCTTCGAGCGGCTATCATTCTGTACTGGAGGGGCGAGCTCCTGCGAGCCCGCCGTTGTAGCACAGCCATCCTGGCTGTGGGGGCAACGGGCATCTTGCCCGTTGTATTTGTGCGCAGCCCTCAAGCCTGTAGAGAAGCTCGGCGTTAGCCACTCGGCTTCTCCGTTGTAACGTTGTAACTCTTTTAACTAGTCACCTTGTTACCTTGTCACATGCGCGTCATCGTCATCAATACTGGAACGGAAATCCTGCTCGGTGACGTGCTCAATACCCATCTTGCCTTCATCGCACGCGAGATTTTTCATTTTGGGCTTCGTATCGACGAACAGCGCGCGATTCCCGATGGCGATGCGATTGAGAGCACGCTGGCTGATGTTTCCTCACGGGCCGAGATTGTTTTTGTGACGGGCGGGCTTGGGCCGACGAGCGATGACATCACCCGCGAACTGGTGGCCGGCTATTTGCAGTTGCCGCTTCTCGAAGACGCAATCGTCAGGGAAACGATCCGCAGCCGGCTGGCGGCGCGCCGAATACCAACTACGAAACGGATCTGGCGGCAAGCCTTGGTCCCGGCCGGAGCGGACGTTTTGGCTAACGAGAACGGAACTGCTCCCGGCCTCTATTTGCCGGCGAATGTCAATCCAGCGGTTCCATCGCCGCACTTGTTTTTACTGCCGGGCCCGCCGCGCGAGTTGCAGCCGATGTTCCGCAATTTTGTCGCGCCGTTTTTGTATCGGATCACCGCCGAATCAAAAAAAGATGCGATGCGAGCTTTTCGCATTGCCAACATGGGCGAATCCATCATTGAGAAAAAAATTGGTGATCTGGTTCTGGCGATTCCGGAAATCGAGCTCGGTTATTGTGCGCGTCCAGGTGAAGTTGAGGTACGCGTTATCGGTAGCGCTGTAGCAGTCGCGCAGGCGGAGGAAATTATTCGCGAAAAGCTGGATAACGCGATCTTCAGCGCGAGCGATGAGACTCTGGCGGCCGTTCTTGTCCGGTTGCTCTCGGAACGGGAGCAAACCCTGGCGCTGGCCGAGTCATGCACGGGCGGCTTTCTGGCAGATCAAGTCACCAATGTTCCCGGTGCCTCGAAAGTATTTGTCGCGGGCTACGTTACCTATTCGAATGAAGAAAAGATTCGCACCCTCGGTGTTTCACGCGAATCGATCGAGAAATTTGGCGCCGTAAGCGAGCACGTCGCGACTGAGATGGCGGAAGGACTGCGGATACGAACCGGTGCAACACACGGAATCGCAACCACGGGAATCGCGGGGCCGTCGGGTGGTAGCGAAGAGAAACCAGTCGGGACTGTCTTCGTGGGATTGAGTTCGGAAAATCAGCCGACGCGGTGGGAGAAGTTCTTTTTCCCGAGCGATCGCGAAACCTTCAAGCAGCTGGTTGCGCAGCGTGCCTTCGATCTGCTGCGGCGGAGGGTGATGTAGTTATGAAGCCGTCATCCCGAGCGAAGTCGGGGGTCCCGATGCGTCACCTCGAAGTTTTCATGGCGGGATCCCTCGAAGGCACTCGGGATGACGGGATTAAACGCCGGCTGTACTTCCACGGGGGTGCCGACTTTGACGTGATCGTAAAATAATTTTGCGCCATCGGAGGGCATGCGAATACAGCCGTGCGAGGCAGGGTACCCGGGCAAAATTCCAACGTGCATACCGACGCCTTCACCCGTAAGACGCATGAACCATTTCATGGCGGCGCCCTGAAAATGCGTTCCGCTCGGCGCGGCATCGATATGCATGCTCACCCCCGCGCGAACGATGCGCCCGGAGCTATCAACAAAGTCACCGTAAAGAGACGAGTAATGGTTCGGATCTTTTTCCATGACGTGCATGCTGCCGCTGGGCGAACTGTGGCCGCGTTTGCCCGATGAAATCGGGGAATCGATCACGATTTCCTCAGCTACCATGAGGTAGGCGCGTTGTTTTGCGAGAGAAACAATGAGGTGGACCTCATCCGGAGAAATTTTTGCCAGCAGCGCCTGATTCACCTGGAGCGGCGCCTGCTTCTTAATCAAGTCGACCGCGCTACGCATCGGCTGCAAACCGCTTTTGGGCTGACCAAATTGCCCAACAGCCGAGATGGCGAAGAACAAAATCGCGTTTGCGACGGTCAGCTTGGGAAAACATTTTGTCATTTCGCGTATCCGTCCACTCGCGCGAGCCAGCCAGCCATCCAGCGAGCTTCGCCGCGCTCCGGCGGCGCATTTGCAACTCGCCGGCGAAGGACAGTCTTGGCCGACGCAGCGAATTCGTCGAGCGCGGATTGCGATCCGTGCATATTCTCCAGGACTTGGAGCAGGCCCCAACCCTGACCGTGATAACGTTCGGTCGCGAGCGTGCCTTCGCCTTTAAAATTTACGTAGTCCACCAGCGCGTAACAGCCCTGAGCGCTGGAAGCGACGCGACCGAATTGGAGTCGCACATTTTCGCGATCAGCGGCCTGGGCGACCATTTTGGGTAAGGCATCTTGCAGGCGTGCGATCAGAAACTGGGCTTGGAGATCGATGGTATCGACGAGAAACTGGCGCAGTTGTTGCATTTTCGGGGAGTCGATTGCTTCCTGAAACTCGGCACGGGAATTCCATGGGCAGAAAGTGTCGCGCTCGGCGAGAAGAAATTGAGGTAATTTGGCGCCATGGGCAGAAACAAAGCGAACAAGCTTTGGAAAACTTTCGTCGAAGGGGCCGCGCTGGCCTTTGGGGTACCAGATAAAGTGGCCGATGCCGAGGGACGCGAAGTTTTCGCCTACATTCCATGAGGTCAGCCCGGAGATTGTCCCGCCACATTCATTTTGCCAAATCCGTTTGCCGATCCGTTGCGCATCGGCCGAAGAAATGTCGACCGCGGCGTGAAGGAACGAATTGGCCAGCATTATGATGGTTAGACTTACGGCCAGCTGACAGCTTGACGCGTTCACTTTCTTCTCTAGCGTGCCGGACTTCATTTCGCGCCGCTTTTGGCGCTTCCACTTTATGAAAAATCTCCTAATCTGCATCACCCTGGCAACCTTGGCAGCCCCTGCATTTGCGGAAGATCGGCCCGCGCTCAAGGATGCAAAAGATAAAGTAAGTTACAGCATCGGGCTCGACATCGGGATGACTTTCCAAAAGCAAAAAATGGAGATTAATAGCGACGTGCTTGCCGCGGGTGTGAAAGATGGACTGAGCGGGGTGAAGCCGCTCCTGAGTCCCGAGGAAGTGCGCCAGGTGATGACGCAGTTTTCGAAAGACATGAGAGAAAAAACGGCAGCGGCTAACAAAGAGGCGGCGGAAAAGAACACCAAGGAAGGTGAGAAATTTCTCGCTGAAAACAAGGCGAAACCCGGGGTAAAAACGACGGCCAGTGGTTTGCAATATAAAGTAGAAAAAGAGGGGAACGGGACGCCGCCAAAAGAAACCGACACCGTGGAGGTGAATTATCGCGGAACTTTGATCGACGGCACCGAGTTTGATAGTTCGTACAAGCGGGGCGAGCCGGCGACTTTTCCGGTTAATCGCGTCATCAAAGGTTGGACGGAAGCGCTCCAATTAATGAAACCGGGCGCGAAATATCAGCTTTTCATTCCATCAAACCTCGCTTACGGCCCAGGTGGAACGGGCGGCGATATTGGACCAAATTCGACCCTCATTTTCGAAGTCGAGTTGCTGAGCGTGAAGCCCGGCGAAGTTAGTTCCCCGTCTCCCGCGGCGTCGGCCCCAACCTCAGCATCACCGAAGAGGTCGCCGTAAGAGATCGGAAGAACCGACACTGTAGTGCCAGGCGTGCCGCCTGCGAACAAGGACCGGAGGTTTCCGGCCGCCGTTTTCATCAATGCAGCCGGCACGACTGCCGCAACAGCTCAACTCGCGCGCGGGGACTGCGCCGAGTCCCATTCCACGCATGGGGCGTCGCTCCAAAGGTCTTCGAGACTGTAAAAGTCGCGTTTGGCCTGATGGAAGACATGGACAATTACCTGGAGATAATCGAGCACGATCCATTGGCTGGCGGGAAATCCGTCGATGGCGGTCGCGCGAATGTTGTGATCCTGTTTTAGCTTTGTCTCTACTTCACCGGCAATTGCCTTCAAATGCGGTTCGGAGGTTCCCGAGCAAATAACAAAAAAGTCGGTGAAGGTGGAAATCCCGCGTAAATCCAGGACGATGATGTCTTCCGCCTTCTTGTTCGAAGCAAGCTCGCCGCAGATTTTGGCTAGTATTGCGGAATCTATTTTTCTACCTCCTGATAAAGTCCGCGCGCGCGAATGATCTGTTCCACCGAGTTCGGAACCAGATAATGAATTGAACGGCCGCCCGCGATTCGGTTCCGGATTTCGGTTGCGGAAATATCGATGCGCCGATCCACACTCAGATATTCGTGGGCGACCGGGGTGAATGCGCGTGGCAGAACGATGAATGTTACCATTTGGCGCAAATCCTCAAAACCTCGCCAACTCGACAACCCGGCAAGGTTATCGTCACCGATCAGTAAAAATAAATGCGCGCCCGAATATCTTTGATGCAGCTTCTCGACGGTATCGATGGTGTAGGAGGGCGGGTCGCGTTGCAGTTCGCAATCATCGATCTCGAACTGCGCTTCATCTTCAATCGCAGCTCGCAACATATCCAAACGGACTTCGGGGGCCGCAACCGAAGCGTTTTTATGCGGGGAAAGGCGCGTTGGAACAAAAACAATTCTTTCCAGCGCGAATTTTTCTAAAGCGGCTCGCGCCAGAATCAAGTGGGCGTGATGCACCGGATCGAAAGTGCCGCCGTAAATGCCGATCTTTTGCAATTCAATAAATAAGGTATTAACTATGCTCGCTCTTGAACCGCGTTACATCTGGCGTCCAGCTCGAAACAATTCCAGCGGGTCCGATACCGCGGGCAAATTGCGCAGCGATCGAGGAGCTGCCGTAGCATTTGAAGAACATTTCCTGTTTTCCGCGTTTGCTTCGTGCGATCAATTCGCTCGCAACTGGCGATTCATCTCGGCCAGCCCGTAAATGTTAATTGCAGTCAAATTTCCTGTTGCCGACGGGTCGATTCGCAAAGAACTGCCGCCAACCGGACCGCTGCGATGTTCACTGAAGCTGATCCCGGCCAGATTTTGTGAATTCATATAATCCGTGAACGAACTGCCGCTGACTCCGCGTGCCGAAATGATTTCGAACGGCCTCGCCCCGCCGACACCAGTCTCGGGTCCGTGCAACTCACCGATCAAACCGGTCGCCACGTAGTAGAGCGGCGAATTCCAGCGTGGAATATTTGGCGACGTTGGAATCCAAGGCAGGCCGGTGTGGAAAACCAGGGTATTGATGCCGTGTAACACCGCCGGAGTTGGTTTACCGGTCGGGTCGTAGAGCGAATGCGCCGTCAATCCAGTGACAGGATCGCGACGAGAACCAATATAACGGCCGGCCTTTTCCCTGCCGTCGAGTCCGTGCTCCGGCGTGTAAAGCGAGACAAGATTGCAATTCTTTCGGAGAAACACGCGTGTGCGCACCCCGCGCGAATCGACTCCGGTTTGATTTGTGATTAGTCCGACGCGCTTGTTCTTGAGCAATGCGTAGCCATTCGCCTCAAGCACAT
>QHPP01000104.1 GCA_003219125.1 Verrucomicrobiota bacterium | reverse complement strand
GTTTGCCGATCGATTGTCTTGGCGTCGAGCGTGACGACCGGGACGCGGAAGAAATTTCCAATGGCAGAGAGAAACCGTTGCTCGTCGACCTTGCCGGAATCGAGCACCTGGGTCGTCCAGGAACCGCCGTTGAGATTCTGGGCGAGTTGCGCGGCCTCTTCCCGCGATTCCACACCGCCAGCGACCAAAAGATCGACGATCGATTTGCTTACCGCCGCGCTCATCTCGGCCTCCGAGGAGTCGAGACGGGCTTGCCGGAGTTCGCCCCTCCATCTCCCCAACCTCGCTGCATTTGCGCTACGTTCACTACTTCTCGTTAGGGCAAATGCAATGCCCGCCGCACCGGGTCGGTTAGTGTGCCAGTTACACGCAGCGAATAGTTTTTCTCAAGCCGCGCGATCGCGTCGCTCACGTCATCGGAGAAAACACCGTCGATCGGCCCGCAATAGTACCCGAGCCGGCGCAAATCTCTTTGCAGCGCGCCGACATAAGCCGGCTGCACCATCAATTGCTCGTTCGCCTTGAAATAATAGATCCAACGCCGGTTATATCTCGGGGCAAAATCGACCGCACGAACCACTCTTCCCTGATGCAAGAGTCCATACTGATCGCGCGGCGCCAGCGAATCTTCCGAGCGATAGGAAAAGATTTCCTCGTCTATGATGAATCCAGGAGCGCCAGTACAGCCCAGAAACATCGCGATAAGAACGATCCCGATTCGTTTCATTAGCGCATTCCTACATCTTTGGCCGATGGGACATCCGGGGGCGGCAGCTGCTTTCCATCACCCCGTTTCGGACAATCCGGACAATCATCCTGTTCAAGCTCAGGCCCGAAGTGGCCGCGATCCTCCGATTTCTGTCGGAGCCGATAGAGATCGAGTTTGGTAAGAGTTACCTCTGGTCGCATCAATACGATCAGTTCAGTTCTGGCCTTATTCTTTGTCGTGCTTCGAAACAGGGTTCCGACGAGAGGAAGGCGGCTCAAGTACGGAATACCGTTCTTGGTTAGGCCTGTGTTGTCCGTAATCAAACCGCCAAGAACAATGGTCGAGCAGTTCGGAGCCGACACATTTGTCCGAATATAACGAGTGGCGATCGTCGGCACCTGGTTCCCTCCGATATTTACATTGCTGTTGGGAACAACACTGTCGATCTTCTGTAAGATATCCAGGGAAACCTCTTTCTCCGAATTGATAAGCGGCACGACCTCAAGTTGCAGCGCAACCTTCTTAAACTCGATGCTGGATTGGACAGAGGCGACGTTGCCGACCGCCGCCGCGTTGCTTAAGGTATTTACCGGGACCGGAATCTCCTGTCCGTTGGCAATGATTGCCTTCTTATTGTTGCTGGTAAAAACCATCGGGCGCGAGATCACGCGGAATCGCCCCGTTGAATCTAACGCGTGTACGACCGAGGCCAGCGTGGCACCGGCCGCGAGATAAATGTTCGTGCCCGCGGCGCCTTTGACAGCGTTAGTCGCAAGCTGGCTGAAGGTGATCAGGTTACCGGGATCGAAGACACTTCCGCCAACAGTCGTCGTGCTTGGCGTCCCTCCCGGGCTAGGAGCCGGCGAGGTGATATTGATGCCGCCGCCAGCAAATGGAGGAACGCCGGTGAAGTTCGTCGTGGCCGCATACTTCTTGTTTGCTCGGATAAAATAATCCACCCCGAATTCTTCGTCCTGGTTAAGCGTCAGCTCGCCGATGACGGTGGCAAGCGCGACTTGTGGTGCTTTCACGTCCATCTCGTCGAGAATTTTTCCTATCTTCATCACTACCTCGCGACTGCCCAGCACGATGATAGTATTGGCGCGCTGATCAGCGATGATCTTCGAATTGCCAACGATCACGGCCTTTGGCGCGGTATCGACCGGTTGCGTGGAAAGTTCTTCTGAAATATTCAGGCTGCTGCCGGTGGCTGTGCTGGTTTGCCCGACGTTGTATGGATTCGTAACCGTGGGATTGGGTGTGCGCTGAGGCGTCGGTCCGGCTTGTGGCCCGGCAGCTCCACCGGCGCCACCTTGTTGCTGTTCGCCCGGTTCGGTCAGGGCCTGCACCAGCACCGGCAAAACGTCAGTCGCGGAAATATAACGCAACGGCCGCGTCACCGGTTTGCCAAACTCCACATTGGCGTCGAGCTCCGCGATCAGTTTCCGGATAAACGGCATGTTGATCGGTCGTGTGATGACGTGAATGCGGTTCGTCCGCACATCGGGCGCGAGCTTGATTTTACCAACGATAACGGAATCCTCCGAAAGCGCCGTGAGCGAGCCAAGATCGCTTTCGCCCTGAGCCACAGGCACGACTGGATTGGCAACTCCACGCACGCCCCGGCCTGGTCCGCCTCCTGGGCCTGCCGGCCGGTTTTGTTCGGCTCCTTTCTCGAAAATGTCCTTCAACGTATCGACCACCTTGCTGGCGTCGGCGCGCTCGAGCTTGATAAATTCACTCGTCACTTCAGCAGGGGCGACATCAATTTGATCAATGATCTTGGCTAACCCGCGAATGACGGTGGAATTTTCTGTTATCAATATGCTCGACGATTTCGGCAGCGGGAGCACCGAAGTATAGGTTTGCGGCGGCGAAAGATATTGTCCGAGCACCTGCTGCAACTCGGCCGGATCAGCATAGCGCAACTTAAAGAGATAGCTGACTACCTGATCGCCCGGAGGGATGTCGGCCTGATCTGAAATAATCGGCACGCCTTGTCCGCGCGGATTTTTTCCTGTTCCGATCACCTTCACAATATCAGGATCTTCCGGAACGAGTGAGAACCCGTTCATCAGCAGACTGATCTTAATGATCTGGATCGCTTCTTCGCGGGTGGGATCGTTGGTGAGGAAAATATTCACCTTGCCCTGCACGAAATTATCCATGATCACCCGCTTACCGGTGAGCTGCTCATAAAGCCGGAGAACATCCTGGACGTCGCTATTTGGAAACTGCAATTTCACCCTCTCCTGAGAACTCGGTGTGGTCGCAGGCGTCCCCGCAGGCGCGGGGGGGCCAGGCGATACAGGGCGCTGCGCAAGAGCGAGAGCTGCCGAGGCAAGCAGCGAAAAAACGACGAGGGGGTATCTCAACACCCGCAATATGTAAGAGGAAGCGCCCTCCGGGTCAATACCAGGTTAACTGCTAACAATACCATAAGCACCCTGGCGAAGGCGAGGACACTAGATCTGCCAACCTTCGTTCTTCGGACATGGTAGCCAACCTCTTAATAGTGCGAATAGTACGGGATAAATGAAAGCACTCTGGATTGCCTTGATTCTCGTTCCCGGCACAGTAATTCTCGAGGCGGCAGACGAGAAATCCGGCAGCGCCCCCGTCATTTCGGAAATTCGCGCCGTTTTGCGCGCGCAACAGGAGGCCTGGAACCGCGGCGATATTGACAGTTTCATGAATGGTTACGCCCACGACGAAACCACCGTTTTTGTTTCCGCCGATGAAGTGAGGCGCGGCTGGCAAACGGTTCGCGATCGTTATCTCAGCAAATACAATGATCGCGCCAAGATGGGCACGCTTACGTTTTCGGATCTTGAAATCGAACAGCTTGGCCCGGATTCCGCCCTCGCGCTCGGACACTGGGAGCTTAAACGCGCAAGTGACAATCCGCATGGTCGTTTTACCTTGATCTTCCGCAAAACTGTCGATGGCTGGCGCATCGTGCATGATCATACGAGCGCAGCCAATTAAAGCGTCACCCTGAGCGAAGCGCAGCGAAGTCGAAGGATCCCGAGGAAGTTACCTTAACGATTGCGCAACGGGATCCCTCGCTTCGCTCGGGATGACAAACCCGCGTTCCGCTTCAACCGTTCATCCTTTCATCGCTTTCAAGGTTGTAACCCTTTCAACCTTGTAACCTTTTTAACAACTTCTCGTGTATCCCATCGAACCCGCCATTGCTGAACACGGTCACGATATCGTTCTTCTTTAGCAACGGTACGATGCGCTCAACAATTGCGTTCGCGTTCTCTTCATAAAAAGCCGAACGCCCGGATTGCTTAATCTCCTTCACCACCGCCTCCGGATTCAATCGCTCCGCCTCTGGAATTTGCTCGAGTCTGGCCACCTGGGAGATGAAAACGCCGTCAGCTATTTTCAAGGCTTTAGGCAACTCGTGCTGGAAAATGGCGCGCCGGGTGGTGTTGGAGCGCGGCTCGAAAATCGCCCATAACCGATGTTTCGGATAACGATGACGTAGCGCTGTTAGCGTTTGGGCGATTGCGGTCGGATGATGTCCGAAATCGTCAATCACTTTCACCCCGCGCACCTCGCCGCGGATTTCCTGGCGGCGCGCGACTCCTTCGAACCTCGGTAACGCCGCGCGAATCGTCTCCGCTGACACTCCATAGAATTTCGCAGCTGAGATCGCCATGGCGGCGTTGCGCACATTGAACTCGCCAAACATCGGAACCTCGAATTCCTCGTCGCGCAAAACGAAACGCGATCTTTTTGCCGAATAGCTGACATCGCGAATACGCTGCGCACAGTTTTTGGAAAAACCGACCTCGACCAGGGGCGCCAGAGAATCGCGCGTGACCTCGACGCAATTTTTGTCATCGCCATTGAGTACGATCATTCCGTTCTGCGGCACAATATTCACGAGACGGCGAAAGCTTGTCTTGATCGCATCAAGGTCTGGAAAAATGTCGGCATGATCGAACTCGACGTTGTTCACGACCAGAAGCTCCGGCAGGTAGTGAATGAATTTTGAGCGCTTGTCGAAAAATGCCGTGTCATATTCGTCGCCTTCAATGACAAAGAATTTCGATTCATTGAATCGCGCACCCTGCCCGAAATTGCGCGGAATACCGCCAATCATGTAGCTCGGGCGGTGCTTGGCGAAGTCCATGATCCAGGTCAGCAATGTTGTGGTTGTGGTTTTCCCGTGCGTGCCGGTGACAACGAGATTGTGTCGTCCGCGCAGAAAGTAATTTTTCAAAACCTCCGGCAACGAAAGATAAAATAGTTTTCGGTTCAGGACCGCTTCTGCTTCGGGGTTACCGCGTTTGATCGCATTACCGATCACGACCACATCGGCGTTTGCTGGGATATTTTCCGCGCGATAGCCAGAAGAAAGCGCAATTTTGCGCCCTTCCAGAAAGGTGGACATCGGGGGATAAATATTTTCGTCCGAGCCGGTAACCGTAAACCCACGCTTGCTCATCTCCGCCGCGACCGACCCCATTGCCGTGCCGCAGATTCCGAGAAAATGAAAATGCCGCGGCTCGCCTTTACTCACGCAAATTCTTTACGCCGCGCGCGGCGATTTTGCGACCAAAACGATTCCTGGACGTTTGCACGCTGTCATTCAACCTTTCGCGGGCCAGGCGATTCGAAACTGCTCGCGGAGCTAAAGGGATTTGTGCAATGCTTGACCTGCTGCTCGTGATAGGCTCCTTCACACGTCTTCGCATGGAGCAAGTGCCAGCCGCGGTCGCCGCGGTGGGCGCAGGCGTTTTGTTTTACTTCACGACAAAACCGATCCAAGGCCCTTTCGATTACACCTTCCAGATTGCCGAGGCGCTGTTGCGCGGCCACGCGGGTTTGGCGAGCAAACCGCCTTCATGGTTGAACGAGTTCGTGCTGGCTCAGGACAGATATTATTCCGTATTTCCGCTTGGCGCGGTTCTCGTAAACATTCCAGCGGTAATACTGGTTAAATTGGGGCTCGTCCATGGCTGGCCTGCGCACGGGTTGGCCGCGACCATTGCCGCAGGCTGCACATTTTTCTTTCACCGGCTTACCTACGTCCGAGAAGACATAGTGGCGCCACGTCGCCTTCTCCTCGCTATCTTTCCAGTGTTCGCGACGTGGATGTGGTGCAATCTCGGGTTCGCAGGAGCGTGGCAGCTTGCGCTGGGCTTCGCAGTGCTCGGCCAAGTCGGCGCGCTTTACCACACGCTGATCCGGCGCAACGCCCTTCTCGCCGGGATGTGGTTCACCGTTGCCGTTGGCAATCGTACCGAATTGCTGCTAGCGCTGCCAGCCTTCCTCTACTTATTGGCCAAGCAGCCGCGAAACCTGCAGGCACTGGTAACGCGCGAGCAGCTCAGAAGCTTCACGTTATTTCTTATTTTCCCGGCAGGGCTTTTACTCGGCACTGCGGCATATAACTGGGCCCGGTTCGGCTCGATGACCGACTTCGGCTACGCGCACATCCCCGGCGTACTTAAAGAACCATGGTACCAGCACGGGATTTTTTCCCTAACCTCGATCCGTTGGAACGCCTACGAAATGCTGTTCCGCGGGCTTAATGACCTTCCAACCTTTCCGTATCTGAAACCGTACGGGTTCGGCTGCTCGATTTTCCTCGCCAGCCCGTTTCTGTTCCTGCTCTTCCGGGAAGGCGATCAGCACCGCTGGATTTACTGGCCTATAATTGGCGCCCTTACATTCGCGCTATGGGCGCATGGCAATCCCGGTGGGTGGCAATTCTCTTATCGTTACGCGGTGATTCTGCTGCCGTGGATGTTTCTTCTTATTACTGAAAACGGCCCACCTCGACTTTCTGCAATCGAAGTGTCGCTCTTCGGTGTCGCTACCGCGATCAACGCAATCGCGACCTACGAGTTTCTTTGGACCTCAATGATCAAGGTATGAGCACGGAAATGTTCAGCGTCCGAGTAAACGATGCCATGCATCGCGAGTTTGCGTCGGCACGTTTTGGTCGGACTCCGCCAACCAAGAGATCGTCGTTAATGTGTTCACGCAGATCGAGATGGCTGCCAGCCCGACGATAATGCCATGTATTTTGGAAACCATGATACCGCCGCGCCTGAGAAAGACGATGAATCCAACGACAAGAAGCGGATAGAAGTCCGCGGCGTATCTCTGCGCGATGGCGAAATAAGCCAGAATCGCAAGACATTCCAACACCAGCGCGGCTGCGACCAAACGCTCGAATGAGTCAGCGTATCCTTTGCGGAAGATCATAACACTGCCGGCAAGCGCCCCGGCAACCAACCAAGCTGAGCACCACGGGATAGAAATGTATGCTTCGCTTGTTGGGACCGAGGTCAGGCGCCTCGTTCCAGTGACTCCGTAGGCGTGCCGTTCGGCATGAAAGAAGGGTGGTTCGGCTTCAAGTGACGGAGGGCGCAAGGCGAAGTAATCCCCAAACGCATACGGCACCCGCGTCAGCCTGAACATGCCCTGGGTTCGTGCGAACTCACGTTGGGTCGAGTTGATATAGTAGTCGTAGTTGACGCCGACAATGCTGCCGAATCGCTCGTAGCTGAGCAGCATATGAAAGGCCGCGGCTGCTACCATCGGCAAGAGAAGTGCGACAAGATTCCAAGCACGTCGGGGCGGTCGTATTCGCGTCGCCAGCAACACCGCCACGATTAACAGCGGAACGCCGAAACTGACGCGCGCCAGAAGTGCTGCGCCAGCGCTGATGGAGAACGCGACAAGATTAGTTGTGAGATGCCATCCGCTTCTCTCGCGACATCGAAACGCGAAAAGCAGCGCCGCTATCGAGCCGGCCAAGCCCCAGGCGGCTGCCTCATTATAGATCGATGCTTCGCCAAGCAGAAGCAGCAAGGGCGAGGCAAACGCGAAGGCTACCAGGCAGACGATTGCGAACCTTTCGCGCGCGATCGGCTTTACAACCGATTTTGCCAGCGCATCCCGGATCAGTGCAGCAAACGCGCAAAGTGCAATCATTGCGGCAGAGAACACCGAGATTCGGGACCACCTCCCGCGACCGGCGGGATAAACGAAATTCAATGGAATGCGCAACAGTGCCGGCAATGGTCCGAAGTACATCCGTGCTTTTCCGTGAACAATCATGGCCTCGTGACGAATCGCTTCGCCATCGACATTCACGTCGCCGCGCAAGAAATGCTCGGCCTGCGAATCATATGCCTCGCCTAGCATGTCGCTGACGAAGACCTGATCGCCGGCTGTGGTGCTGAATAACCACAACGCCACCGCCAGGATCGTTAGCGTGGGCCAGGTTTGCCTCACTTCCGCTCGAATACCTCCACCGCATTCCACGCTTCATCAGGCGGAACCTGTTCGTATTCCAAGGAACGCTCGAGGTACATTTTTGCCAGGGAATCTTCAGGGTAAAATTCCAGGAAACGCGAGAACAGGATTTTCGCCTCCGTGAAATCGCGATCCCGGAATTTGCGAATTCCTTCCTCGAATGTTTCCAGCCAGATTAAAAATTGCTGATCTGTGTTGTGATCACGTGTTCCCACGATGGTAAAAACATCGACCGGCTCGGTTATTCCCTTTACCTGCGCGCGCGCGACGGAACGCAAGTTAAATTCATCGCGAATCAAATCCGCTGCCGTCGCTCCCACAAGAATGTCCACTCCAAAAATGCGCGTCAGCCCTTCCAGACGTGACGCCAGATTTACCGCGTCGCCGATGACGGTGAGATCGGCGCGATCCTGCGAACCGATGTTTCCAGCGAGAACATCGCCATGATTAATGCCAACGCCCATTCCCAGGGTCATGCGGCCTTCCATTTTCCAGGCGTTGTTTAGTCGCAACAATTCCCGCCGCATCCCCAGAGCAGCATACGCGGCCGCTTTCGCATCTTGAGCCTTTCCCTGGCTCTTGACGTTCCCCCACACCGCCATGATGGCGTCACCGATAAATTTATCGAGCGTGCCGTCGTTCTGAAAAACGACATTGGTCATCGCGCTCAGATATTCATTCAACTGTCGGACCAATTCCTCCGGATCGGCTTTCTCGCTCAAGGTCGTGAAACCGACGATGTCGGAAAAAAGAATCGTGGCCGGCATGCGCGAACCTT
>QHPP01000324.1 GCA_003219125.1 Verrucomicrobiota bacterium | reverse complement strand
GAGTAGTTCGCAACCGGTCACTTGCTGGCGATGAGATAGTTTGTAATGACGGAATTCTGGAGCTGATCCCGTGAAATCGTTTTTTGTCGAACTAAAGCGGCGCAAGGTCTACCGCGTTGCCATTGCCTACGCAGTCGCCAGTTGGTTGCTAATTCAAATCGCAACCCAGGTTTTTCCATTCTTCGAAATTCCAAACTGGGCGGTGCGCCTGGTCGTAATTGTGCTGGTGCTGGGATTTCCGATCGCACTCATCTTATCCTGGATATTCGACGTGACTCCGCAGGGAATCAGGCGCACCGATGAGAGCGACAGAAGTTTGGCTGCGCTGCCGATGGCCCCCGCCACAGCCCGCAACATCCCCGAAAAAAGCATTGCCGTTCTTCCGTTCGAAAATTTGAGCGACGACAAAGAGAACGATTACTTCGCGGCCGGAGTACACGACGACATTCTCTCGAGTCTGGCAAAGGTGGCGGACCTTAAAGTAATTAGCCGCACCTCGGTGCAACAATTCAAGAGTGGCGTGCGCAATTTGCGTGAAATCGGACTGGCACTGGGCGTAGCGCATATTCTGGAGGGCACGGCACGACGCGCCGGCAATCGCATCCGGGTCAATGCGCAGCTGATTGATGCACGGAGCGATGCCCATCTGTGGGGAGAAACATTCGATCGCGAGATCACCGACCTATTCGCGCTGCAAAGCGAATTAGCCGGACGCATTACCCAGGCGTTGCGGGCAAATCTTTCGGCGCGCGAGAAAACGAACCTGCAAACCCATCCCACCCGCGACGTCCTCGCCTATGAACTTTTCCTGCGCGCGCGCGAGTTGTTTCACTGGGCTGGGAGCGGCTATTCGTACGACCAAGGAGCCGATGCCCTTCGCTTGATCGATGAGGCGGTCAAGCGGGATCCTCAGTTTGCGCTCGCTTATGCATTGGCGTCGCGCCTGCACTCCGAATTATTTTGGTTCGGCTACGACAAAAGCGCATCGCGTTTGGAAAAAGCGAAGGCAGCAGCCGATGCTGCGCTAAAACTTCAGCCGAACCTGGGCGAAGCGCATCTCGCGACTGCGTTCTACTATTACTATGGTTTTCGGCGGTACGATGTTGCCCAAAAGCACGTCACTGCCGCAATTCGCGCCATTCCCAACAACGCCGATGTGCTTAATACCGCTGGAGCGATTGCCCGCCGCGACGGAAAATGGAATGAAGCGGTGACTAATCTGGAGCAGGGGCGCGATCGCGACCCGCGAAATCTTTCGGTGCTTTGGAGTTTGTTCGAAAGTTACCTCGCCTTGCATGAATACACCAAGGCCGAGGGAACGGTGAACGAGGCGCTTTCCGTTTCGCCGAACGCACCCTTCTTTGTGTTGGCCCGCAGCGCGATTGCCCTATTTCGCGATGGCGAGACCGCTCCTCTTCGTTCTAGCTTGCGGCAAATTCCCGGCAGTTTTGATCCCGGGGGAACGAGAAGCACGATCGAACTCCGCCTGAGTTTGATGGAACGTGATGTGGATGGGGCCGACCGTGTGCTTGCTGCCTGCGCTCACGAAAAACTTGATGACAGTGGTTTGAGCGGAGTAGCTGGAGCACTCGACGGTTACATCGTGCCCAAAAGTTGGTACGCCGGATTAATCGCTCGTGCTCGCGGTGACGAATCCTCTGCGCACGCCGCTTTCGAGCAGGCCAAACGGGCGGTGCAAGAGGATCTGGTGCAATGTCCGGAAGACGCCAAAACGCTTGCAATGCTGGCATTAATTCACGCTGCATTGGGAGAGAAAAAAGATGCGCTTGCTGCTGCGGCTCGCGCGGGGGAGCTATTGCCCATCGCCAAAGATTCGTTCGACGGACCGATCCTGGGAGCGACACTGGCAGCAGTGAGCGCGAAGCTCGGCGAAAACGACTCGGCCATTCAACAACTGGAATCGTTAGTCGGAATTCCAAATGGGCCGACTCCGGGAACTTTGCGAGTGGAGCCGGAATGGGATTCTTTGCGCGACGATCCGCGGTTTAAAAAACTGGTTGAGGCAAGTTGAAGGAAACAGACTTGCAGTCTGTGCGCCCAGCGGAGTTCTACTCCGCCGAACTCGAAAGCAGCGGAGAAAA
>QHPP01000323.1 GCA_003219125.1 Verrucomicrobiota bacterium | reverse complement strand
TCTGAACGCCGATCTTTCCTTGGTGCGCTTCCACAGCAAGCCGGCAAAAGGCGAGTCCCAGGCCAGTCGAATGCCGATGTTGGCGGCCACTGTTTGTTTGTCCAAATTTTTCAAAGATGTATTCGTGCTGGTCGCGCGGTATCCCCTCGCCGTTGTCGCTGACAGAAACGGTGACATCAGCTCCCGTGCGCGCAACGTTTATCCGGATTGTTCCATCTGATTTTGTGAATTTCAGCGCATTGCTGAGGAGGTTCTCAAGAATCCGCCGGATGACATCAGCGTCGCAAGAGACTGCCACTGGCTCGGGCGGCATCTCGCAACGGAGCGTGCGATCTCGTAGGACAGGGGTAAATCGATCTGCAGCCTCGCGCGCGATCTCCGCGAGGTCGTAACCTTGTAAGCGAAGTGGCATTTCACCCGCCTCGAGGCGACCGACATCCAGAAGCGTAGTGATCATGTCGCCCATGTCATCCGCGCCCTGTTTTGCCCCAGTGACACACTCTGCTTCATCCGGATTCAGTTTATCGGAAGCCATTTGTTCCAGTATATCGACGTAGCCGGTGACCAGGTTCAGAGGCGCGCGCAGATCATGAATGATCATATGGGTAAGGTCATCCCGCGTTTGCAATGCCGACTGAAGTCTGGCTTTCTCGATACGTTCAAAGGTGAAATCCGAAACTAGGCCGAAGAAAACAGTCGAGTTGAGGGCCAGGAGGGGCGCCAGGCAGGGAAGATAAAGGTTTTGGTGGTTGTAAAACCAAAGGGCGAAAAATGGTGTAACGGCGTCAATCCCCCCGAGAGCAAGCAAGCGCAGCCACGGGGACCGGATGCTTAGCCACAGGGCAGATCCGAGGATGGCGGTTAGTATCGTCACAACTGCCCTGGCAAACGGCGAAAGGTCGCTGACCGATTCGCCATGGAGCAGGCCATTGAGAACGTTGAGGTGGACCTCGGCCCCTGGCATCGGGCCAAACGGCGTCAGCAATTCATCCTTCTGCCACTTTCCTTCCGCCCCTATGACTACAATCTTGTCGCGGACGAGCTCGCCGGAGCCGAAATTGTGTTCCCAGTATTCCGGAACAAAGATTTCGAAGAGCGGTCGGGTACGAAAAGCCGTTCGAGGCGGGCCGGTGAACCGGATCAGATGCTCGGCGAGATCGTTTGGAATCAGTTCCGGGTGCCCGGCTTTTGAAACAACGCGTGCCGACAACGAAAGGTAAGT
>QHPP01000322.1 GCA_003219125.1 Verrucomicrobiota bacterium | reverse complement strand
AAAAGCGAATACTCCAGATTTCTCGCACGCTCGTCCGCGCCCAGAATTTTTGCCTCCATTTCCTTCAATTCCGGCGTAATAAAGCGCTCGCCGCCGACCGTCGTTTGCTTGCGCGTGTAACGCGCCGGCACGTTCGCCAGATTCGATTTCGTGATTTCGATGAAATAACCGAAGACGGAATTGAAGCGCACCTTCAGCGATTTGATTCCGGTCTCGGCAATCTCGCGCTCCTGCAGCGCGTTGATCCAGTTCTTCCCATCGCGTGAGGCAGTCCGGAGCTCATCAAGCTGGGCATCAAAATCATCGCGAAAAATGCCGCCCTCTTTCAACGCCAGCGGGGCATCGTCGACCAGCGCGCTCTGCAGCTTTGCTGCCAGCTCTGGCATTTCCGCGATTTCATTTTGCAAATGATGAGCCAGGGATTCACCCGGTGGCAGCCGTGTCGCCTGCTCTGTCGCGGCCGGCACGGCCGCCTCTACAGAATTCAGCGCATCGCGCGGAGAAGTGCCTATATCTTTCCCAAATTCGATCCGCTCGGTCAGCTTGCCGAGTTCGCGCTTAAGTTCCGGAATTCGTTGGAGGGAACTTTTCAGGGTGACGAGATCGCGCGCGTTTCCAGAAACTTGCGAGAGCCGGCCGGCGGCTCGCTCGATATCGCGAATCGATTTGAACGCGCTGCGTAACGACCCCAGCAAATCGGATTCATGCAGCAAATCCGCAATTATCTGCTGCCTACAATTCAGTTTGTTCAAATCACGCAGGGGCTGCAAAATCCAACTGCGCAATTTTCGTCCTCCCATGGGCGTGACCGTACGATCGAGCACCCCCAGCAAGCTGGTATCGCGAGCGCCGCGCGATTCGACCAGATCGAGATTCGTCTGGGTCGCCGCGTCCAGCACCACGTGATCATTCGCCGATTCGCACCGTAACGACGAAAGATGATCAATCTTCCGACGCAGTTGATGTTTGAGATAATGAATGATCGCGCCCGCGGCGCCGATCGCCGCCGGCATTTCCGCGCAACCGAAACCATCAAGTGATTTTGTTTTGAAATGCTCGCATAATGTAAACGTCGCCTGTTCGGGCAGGAAGGCGTAGCTGTCGTGCGCCAGGGCATGCTCGATCGCAGCGAAACGCTCGCACTGTTCCTCGCTCACCAAAATTTCCGACGGCCCGACCCGGGCCAGTTCATCCGCCAGCGCCTCCTGGGTGTTTAACTGCATTAGACGAAATTCGCCGGTCGTTAAATCGGCGTAGGCAAACCCGAAAAAGGTCCGAGCCGGACTGGCGGATTCGTGTTCATAAATAGCGCCCAGATAATTCGAGCGCTTCGCCTCCAACAAACCGAGTTCGCTCACCGTTCCCGCACTAATGATTTGCGTGATATCGCGCGTCACGATTCGTCCCGGCTGCGGCTCGCTCGTTTGATCGCAAATCGCGACCCGCTTACCCGCCTTGATCAGCTTCGCGATATAATTTTGCGCCGCGTGATACGGCACCCCGCACATTGGCACGCGGTTGCGTTTCGTCAGCGCGACATTGAGGAGGCCGGCCGCCTCCTTCGCGTCCTCGAAAAACAGCTCGTAGAAATCACCGAGCCGAAAGAGCAGCAGCACATCCGGCGGCACACTTCCGCGCAGCCGCTGGTACTGCTGCATCATCGGAGTGATCACGTCGGCCATTTCCGACCAAGATGAATTCAGCGGTCGCTAATTGCGAGTTTGGAATTGCAGGCAAGGGCGAACGCGCCGTTTATGTCCCGAATCGTGGGACACGACGGCGCGTGTCCCTCCAGACCCATGACTTGCCTCAATCCCGCAGCGTATTCATCCCCTGCCGGATGATTCGATCGATCAGTTGCGGATAGGGCAAGCCCGCTTTGCCCGCCGCCTGGGCGAAATCTTCGTCTTCGGCCAGAATTGGATTTGGATTCGCCTCAATGAAATAAATTTCGTTATTCGGCGTCAACCGCAGGTCGATGCGGGCGTAGCCATCGATGGTGAGCAAACGATAGATGCGTTTACAGGTTTCTTCGATGCGGGGGACCAGCGCCGGCTCAAGGCCGACCGCGAATTTGTTCTGCAAGCCCCAGCGTTTGCGATATTCTTCGTCCCACTTCGCGCGATAAGTCGCAATCTTCGGCTCGTCCGGCGGCACTTCGCGGAAAACCAGTTCGCGGATCGGGAAGACCTTCAACCGCAGGTTACCCATCAAACCCACATAAAGTTCGCGGCCCTCGATGTATTCCTCGGCGATCACATCGGCGTCGTGTTTCTCGTGAATAAAGGCCGCGCGTTCCCGAAACTGCTCGTCCGTTTCAACAAAAGATGCCTGCGAAATACCGTAGGAGGCTTCTTCTTTCACCGGCTTCACCAGGATCGGGAACTTAAGCTGTTTGGGCCGGACAATGCGCTGGCCGCGCGGAATGACAACGAAGTTCGGAACGTGAATGCGATGATAATGCAGGATTTTTTTCGAGATCCCTTTGTG
>QHPP01000321.1 GCA_003219125.1 Verrucomicrobiota bacterium | reverse complement strand
TGCGACTAGCCTTATGGTTGCCGGGAGTTTGGCATTCAGGATATCGATAGTTATGATATCGGCTGCGGACAACCGCTCGAATGAGAGATCAACGCTTCGTCAAGGCTCGGCCCAAAGGTCATAGTTTGGGGGCTCGCTACATGCAATGAGGAAATGATATGGCTACGGGATTTAAAGCTTCGCGAGACATCATAATTCGGACCGACAATTGGTCAGAAGCACTTCGGTTCTATGGGTCGGTTCTCAACCTGCCGACGACGGAGCAAGGAGATACAATCGTAGGCTTCGAAACCGGCTCTTTTTGTTTATACGTGGAACAAGGTAAAGAACACGGCCCGGTTTTCGAATTTCTGGTTCCAAACGTTCAAGCCGCGAAGCGAAAACTTATCGCTGCCGGCTGCTCCGTCATAGAGGAAGATCCTGGAATTCCGCGCTGCTACATCAGAGACCCTTATGGGATGGTATTCAATGTCGGCCAGGCTTCTCACGAAAAAGGTGGTGCGTCTAGCTGATCGTTGCGCTGACGAGTTGCAATAGACTTGACCGACCACTGCGAGTCCTGCAAAATCCTCGGTCCTCCCGTTTGAGTCATGAAAATTCGATTCGCGTTAATCATGCTGGTCTTTCCAACTGCACTCTTGGCCGCCGAACCGTTGGCCCCGAACGGGTCAAACCCGGCATTCGAGAAAATGAGAAGCCTGATTGGTTCCTGGGAAGGCGTGGCGAAAATAGATGGCAAAGATTTGCCCAAGGCCACCCGTTTTCAGCTGGTCGCTGGCAGCACGGTGCTCGCTGCCTGGCTCAATAAAGGGACACCGCACGAGATGGTCACGATGTTTCACATGGATGGTAACGATCTAATGGCCACGCATTATTGTGCCGCACAGAACCAACCGCGTATGGTGCTGGCAAGCGGCAGCGATCCTAATCGACTCGTTTTCAAATTCAAAGACGGAACAAACATTCAATCTGATTCGGGATACATGCGAGAGGTTACCTTCATTTTTGATGGCGCTCGTCATCATGTGGAAGAATGGACCTTTGTCCAGAATGGTAAGGCAGAGACCACGCGATTCGATTTTAACCGCAAGCAATAGGTTTCGTGATCGAAGGTTGATAGGTGCTTCGGAACTCAGACAGCCAAAACCAGGACAGTCACGTCGCCTAACCAGACGATGCAGCGAACGGCTGCCCGCTGCGTGACCACGCTTTTTATGATCAAAACACTTTCACTCCTATTGACGCTCGCCTCCCGGTAGCCGTTGCTGATCTTAGTCTTGTTAGGTCTCGGATCGTGCACCATCGCTTCGCCGCTTGTATTCGGCTATCGCTCGGGTTGGACGACTTACTCACCACTCCGCGACAGCGAGCGAGGGCGCTTGCCATCACTCCGCCCCTGTAATAATACAAGCTACCTTACCTACAAACTATGAACCATAGTATTCATATCCTTGTTCTTGTCGTTCTTCCGATCTTCGGCGCCTTTGCTCAGACGCCGCAGGCAATCGGTCCCATGGAAGAACAACTCATCGGCCACTGGGTGCTGCAAGGCACGCTACTACATCGAATGGCAGGAGCGAGCACATCAGTATTCGTTTCTCTGGCTCGACTCGACAGCAGGCGGCGGGATATCCGCGAACATAATTGCTCATGCCAAACCGGAAGGGAATAAGATCCCGTTCGTCTATCAGGTGAAAGGCGATGAGACTTTCCATAACACCTTCACCTACGACAAAGGAGCCGACAGCTGGGAATGGCTGCTGGAAGATCATAACGGCGACAAGATCGATCGCTTCGGACAGGTCCGCTTGACTAGAAAGAAGTAACCATTCGCCTCAATTCTCTGAACCGACAAAGGCATAACCGAGCGATGCAGACTATGATTCGGTTATCTCTGACAAGTTATCCGTTCTCAGGCGAAGGCTCGCTCCCGCTCACCGGTGGCTGGTCGTTAAAACTCGATTTTTGCCAGCGAAACGGGAATGGTGTCGGCAGCAATGGCAAGCGAAGTCAAAAAAGAGATCGCGCTGGAGATCGCGCATGTTCTCTTCGTCGACATCGTGGTCTATTGCAAACCACTGATCAACGAGCAGCGCCCTTCTCGACCTCTTCAATTGGATGTTGGACGTTCGGCGTTGGGCGTTTGCTTGAAGATTTCTCTGGTTCCTCACCTCTCACCTCACTCTGCTTTCTCACTCCCCGCCGTTCCGGGACCCCGTGTTGTTCTTCAAAGCACGATTCGAAACTCTTCAAATCCACCGGCACCCGGGGCTGCGCGCCTTTTGGTGCCGCCCTGAGGTATTGCACCGGCCACGCGATTGGTTGCTCCAGTTCTCGCGCCGCTCGCAATGGCCAGTACGGATCGCGCAAAAACTCGCGGGCGATAATCACCGCATCCGCCTGTCCCGTCCGAATGACGTGCTCTGCCTGAACTGGAGAAGTGATCATTCCGACCGCGCCGGTCATAATTTTAGCCTCGCGCCGGATTTTTTGGGCAAAAGCGGTTTGATACCCGGGGCCAACCGGAATTTTCGCGTGGGCAACATTACCCCCTGAAGAACAATCGATGAGATCCACTCCCACTTGCTTTAGTTGTCCGGCGAGCTTGATCGATTGTTCGATATCCCACCCGCCATCGATCCAATCCGTCGAGGAGATGCGCACGAATAACGGCAATTCCTTCGGCCACGCCGATCGAACTGCCGCAACAATCTCACGGCACAGTCGGGTTCGATTCTCGAACGAACCCCCGTAATCGTCTTCGCGTTTATTACTAAGAGGCGACAGAAACTCGTGAATCAGGTAACCGTGCGCGGCATGAATCTCGACGACGCGGAACTCAGCCTGGCAGGCACGGCGGGCGGCGGCGGCAAAAGCAGAAACAACTTCTTGAATGCCATCAAGTGTGAGCGCCTGCGGCATCGGATAATTGTCAGCGAACTGTAACGCGCTTGGGGCAACAACCTTTTTCCAACCGCCTTCGTTTTCGGGAACAGTTCCCGGAGTCTCCCATGGCCGGCGGGTGCTGGCTTTGCGGCCGGCATGAGCCAGCTGCATTCCGGCGACGCTCCCCTGTTCATGAACGAACCTGACGATTCGACTCAGCATCTCGATGTGCCCGTCGTCCCAGATACCGAGGTCGTGGGGACTGATCCGTCCCTCGGGGAGGACCGCTGTTGCCTCGGCAAATATCAGTCCGGCGCCGCCAACCGCGCGACTACCGAGATGAACCAAGTGCCAGTCGGTAGCGTATCCATCCTGGCTCGAGTACTGACACATCGGCGAGACGAACACCCGATTAGCAAACTTCAGATCTCGAATCGCGAGCGGATCAAACAGGCCAGCCATAATCAGTGGTCACGGGTCAGTAGTCACATGTCAACATCACTTGCCTGCCGCGTCGTACTCCAAGAAGAATTTTTTGCGAAATACTGCGGCAATTGACCGGCACGCATCGCACAGGCACTCGTCCGTCGCGGGCCTCCTGGGAACCGCTCCATTCTTATCTCTAACGGGGGAGTGCCGATCATCCCACGCGTGGCACTGAAAAATCCTCCGCTTGCGCAATCGCAGGGGGTTCTGCCCGAGCAGAATATTCTAGGTAATGAAGGATAGGGCGCTCAAACAAACGGCGCCGCAGACGGAGGGAAAATAATATGAATCAGATCAAGTCGATACAACTTGGAGTGATTGCGATCTGCATTGCCACGGTATCATTGAGTTCGGCGCAAACGCCTCGAACCCGAACGAGCGGAAGCAATCAAACCGGTGCCATCACCACTACCACCGCAGCGCCGATACGCAGTGGCTCAAACGGTAACTCAACCAGAGCCGCACAAACCGGGGAGATAAATGCCGGGAGTGCTATAAATATCGGAGCGAACACGAATGCCGGAACACGCACCGCGAACGCTGGTGTGCAGACGGGGACCAATACGAAGGCCAACACGAACGCCGGAGTACAGACCGGCGACGCCGGCGGCGCGGATAGTACCGGCGACAAAAAAATTACTCTGCCTCAAATCTTCATAGAATCGACTCCAAGCCCAAATTTGTCCACGCCGACACCAGCCCCGACGCCAATACCAAACCCCACTCCGATACCATCCCCCTCGCTCGGCCCAAGTCCGTCCCCGACGCCATAAATCGCCCCGAGCGCAAATTTGACCAGAACTCTCGCAGGCATCTTTAGCGCGTCGGGCGAGTGCATCGCGCATTTCTTCGCGCCTGACCAGTCTCAAAAGTGAGGACTGACTCCCTTTCCTTTTAAGATTTAATTCTGAATCCGTTTGGCTCGTTTGATGTATCCTATGAGCAGCAGAGCTACCGTATGATCCAGGATTTTCGGTTCGCGTTGCGCCAGCTCATCAAGGCGCCAGGCTTCACCTTCGCGGCCGTGCTCGTGCTGGCCCTTGGGATCGGCGCCAACACCGCCGTATTCAGCCTGGTAAACACGCTTTTCTTCGCTCCGCCAGCTTACGCCAAGCCGCACGAAATGGTGCAGCTCTTTTCCCAGGACAAGAAGGATCCGAAGAAATTCCGCGGGTTTTCTTACCCGACTTATCGCGATATCCGCGAGCAAAATACCGTCTTCAGCGACGCCATGGCGTTCAATCTCGCGTTGATCGGTCTCGGCCAGAAAGGCGATACGCGCCGCACGTTCGCCGCGGTCGTCAGCTCTAACTATTTCTCCGTACTCGGTGTTCCCTTGGCGCGAGGCCGCGCATTTCTGCCGGAAGAGGAAACGCCCGGCCGCAACGCGCCGTTCGCGATCGTCAGTTACAATTACTGGCAGAAGCACGATCTCGACCCAGGTGTGCTCGGCTCGCAGGTTTTGATCAACGGCCGGCCGTTCACGATCGTTGGAATCACGCCGAAAGGTTTCGCTGGCACGATGCAGATTTTGTCGCCGGAGGTTTGGCTGCCGATGAGCGTTTACGATCAGGTAGCGAACGATTTTGGGTCGAAGGACAAGACCACCATGGACGATCGCAACGGGAGGCAGTTGCGCGTCATGGCAAGGCTTAGACCCGGGACGACTGCGGCCGCGGCCAAACCTGCGCTCGAAGGGCTCGCGGGCAATTTGGAAAAAGCCTATCCAGTCGAGCAAAAGGACCAGACATTCATAGCGGCACCCGCCCCTCGGAATACGGTAGGCACAAGCCCGTCGCCCGATCGCGCGCTGAAATCCATCGCGCCATTGTTGCTCGGGATGGCAGTAGTAGTGCTCCTCGTGGCATGTCTCAACCTCGCGAACATGTTGCTCGCGCGCGGCACAGCGCGTCGGAAGGAAATCGCGATTCGTCTCGCACTCGGCGGCAGCCGCTGGCGCATCATACGCCAGCTTCTGAGCGAAGGATTTGTGCTGGCGCTGCTCGGCGGCGTGGGTGGGCTCATTCTTGGACTTTGGTCGTCGGGTCTGCTGGTTGGCTCAATGCGCAAATTAATGCCGCTCGACATTGTGTGGTCGAGCGGACCGAACCTCGCAATCTTGGCGGCAACGTTTGGATTTTGCCTGCTCGGTACGCTCATGTTCGCGCTCGGACCGGCGTTGAAAATCTCGCGCACCGCGCTGGTGAGCGATTTGAAGGAGCATGCCGGGGAAGACGTGGTGCGCCGTCGCTGGAAATTTTTACCGCGCCACCCGCTGGTCGTTGTGCAAATCGCGTTCTCGCTCGCCCTTTTGACCGCAGCCGCTTTGTTCGTGCGTGGCGCTGGCAAAGCCGCGTCCGTCGATAGCGGGCTAAAACCAGGCCCAAGCTACCTTCTCGAAGTTGACGCGAGCCTGGCCGGATACGAACCGAAACGCGCGCAGGGACTTTATCGGAACTTGAACGCGCGGCTGGCAGCGCTGCCGGGCGTAGAGCACGTGAGCATTTCGGCAACTGTTCCGTTCGGGATAACTTCGTCCGAAAAGAATGTTCAACGCGCCGGGATCAATCCAGGTCCAGACGCCAGGCCGCGAACCGCCGCTGAAGGCCTTGCTTTCAAGG
>QHPP01000320.1 GCA_003219125.1 Verrucomicrobiota bacterium | reverse complement strand
AGCATGGCGATCAGATAAAACCTTACGCTGAATCGCGGTTGCGCTTCACCGATCGGTACCATCCCGCATTCATAGGGCGAATCTTTGATCCGGCTGCGGCGGCCGGCCTTACCCAGAAGCACGCTCACGATCAAGGCCGAGGCAGCAAAACCGACCGCGACAATGATCTGCAACAGGACCGGAAGATAATCTCGCAGCATCGTGCCTTTCGCTGCTGCCCGAGAGTTATCTGACCGCTGTTACGGGAATATGGCCGTTTTGCGGCGCAATCGCGCTGGCTAGAGCGGAAGGCAAACCTTTGTATTTCTTGCCGTTCTTTTTGACAGCGCCACGCGCAACTAGATTTTGCAACTTTTCGTATGCGCGCAAACGCAGCATTTCCTCGCCACCGCTGGCGGCGTTGCGGGCGCGGAGATTTTCGTGCACGATGTCGAAGAGTTGCTTAAACTCGAACGACGCCCGGCGCGAAAGCACTGCGACGAGTTCCTCGGTCACCAAATCAGGAACCCGGCGTGAAAATGCGTTTTTCTTAAGTATAGCCATAGAGTCGACAACCTAACATAAACTGGCCAAAACGCAGCACATTTCTGATCGGTACGAGCAGAAAATCGCCTCGCGTAGCTATAATTTCTACAACTTCCGTCGCGGATTGCCGTGAGGGCTAGGGAGTTGGCAATGGCTGGGCCATACTGGGCGAGGGCGACGCCGGCGCCGGTGCCGCAAACGGCGAAGCGCCCTTCTGCTGATGCTGCTGAAAAATCATCGCCCCAACGTAGGCTGCTCCCGCCCCAATCCCTGCCTGCCCAATGGTAATGGGGCCGGCTGATTCCGAACGATAGCCGCCATCAATGTACGATTGTGATGCTACCACGGGACTCAGGTGTTTTGTAATCACGTCTGTCGGAGGCAACTTGTTTGGATCAAGCCGTTCGGACAGGCTCGGCACAAACGCCGCGCTCATCTGCAGAATCGGCCGCAATGTCGCGTCCAATCGGGAGTAGAGGGCTGCCAGGTCAATGTAAGCGAACATTTGTTGTGGCTCGGGAACAAGCTTGCTGGCGGCGCGAAAATTCTCGCTTCCCCTAAGGGCGTTTCCGGGCGGGGCTTGTGTGACGACACGATCGACGCTTGCCGCATCCATCCCGAGGACGAGAAGTCGATCTGAAACGGCCAGGGTCGGGTTTACTGCCGCCAGAACTCCGGAGGTCGGCGCGTTGTAATATTCGGCATTGTTTCGCGACGATTTTTGCCACCCGCTCGACGACACTATCGCGCCGGCAATCTTCCTGGCACGCGCACTATCGCGTACCGCCACGGTAAGGACAGCATTCGGCAGTTTCGCAGTCGCCGGCCACGCCGCCATTACCGAAATTTCGTCGCCAAAGGCTGCTTTCCAATCTTCCTTCGTCACGCCGGCCGAAGAAAGCGAGTTACTGATCAGTTGCAGCGGCGCCGCCATCGACCCAGCGCCGGCGGGTTCTAATGCCCATTCAAATTGCTGCTGCATGTTCACGATGAACGCGCCGTAGAGCAGCGTGTCGGTGGATGCCAGCGTGAGGATCGTGCGCTCGAGTTTGGTTTCGGTCAATCGCGGCATGGCCGCGAAACCGATATCGCGAATTTTGCCGCCGTCGAAAACCATCGCGTGCGAGAAACTCTGAATGCGCTCGAGCATGGTCTGCTGATCCGAGGGCAAAGCGCGACCGCTTTGCGCGCGCAACATCCCCAATTTCTGCGCGAGCTGTTTCGGTTGCAGATAAAACATCCAGGCGTAATCCGCTGGCATCTGTTTCATCGCGGCGCGGAAATTCGCGTCGGAATCGAGGGCCGGCGTTTTCGTTCGACCGTCTACTCGATCGAGCAGTGCCTTCAAATCTTCCACCGTTGCCGCCGCCAGAAACTGATGTCCGGCAATGGCCGAGGCGAGGGTGAACTGCCCGCTGCTGAGGATGTCGATGTGATGTTTCTCGTAATCGGCCGAGCCGCCTTGTGTACCGGGCGCCTTGGCCAGCAACCGCGATTTCCAGCGTTCGATCACGCTTTCCGCCTCTTTTTCCTGGCAGCGAAATTCGAATCCGCCGATCAAACGGAGAGAGTCGAAATTGTTCGTTGCGAGAAAGCCATTGCGTATTCGAAGCGAAGCCGAATCGTGCCAGGCTTCTTTCACGGCGCCTTTTTCCGGCAACCGCGATTTCGGTTTCTGCAAAAAGTCTTGCACCGCCGGCTCGCGATACAATTGATAAAGATCAGTGCGGTGCCAGGCGTCTCGGTTCTTCTCCGCGTCTGGCATGTGGATGAAGAGGGCGGTATCGGCCGGGAGCAGGTTCGCAATTGTGCTCGGCACGGCCGCCGTGCGGCGCGCTCGCGAAAGCTTTTGGAGTCGCTGGCCGCGGTAAGGGTAGCGCATGCGGCTCGCGTGCTAACGCCGGTCCGGCCCGCACTTTCGGCGGCCGCCGAAACAATCTTCTGTAGCAACAAAGTTCGCGAAGACGAGCCGCCTTCGCCAGCGCGCGCGTCGCGTGCTGCCTTGCAGCCGACACGGCTACCTCTACAGAAAACGGATCCCACGCGAACTAAGGTGGATCGGCTCGGGCGGACGATGCTAAATAGAGGCGGCACAGCCGCGAAATTTTTTGTGACATCGAGCAAGGACTGCTCGATCCACCTAAACCGAGCCTCACGCGCGCGGATGAAATTTCCGATGGACCGCTTTTAAACGCTGCTGATCGACGTGGGTGTAAACCTGGGTCGTGGAAATATCGGCGTGGCCGAGCATTTCCTGGATGATGCGCAAATCGGCGCCATTACTGAGCAGGTGCGTGGCAAAACTGTGTCGCAAGAGATGCGGGTAAACGTTCGCTGCCAAGCCGGATTTTTTGGCGTGTTTCTTCACAATCTGCCAGATGCGCACCGTCGTCATTTTCGTTCCGCGGGTGGAAAGAAAAACTTCGTTGCCTGTACGGCGGCCCACCAGTTTTGGCCGCTCGCCCGAAAGGTAAGCCGCGAGCGCCTCGCACGCTTTGCGCCCCACCGGCACCAGGCGTGTTTTACTGCCCTTGCCGATCACCCGCAAAATTCTGTCTTCGGCGTTGAAATTTTCCAGCCGAGCATTCGCCAGTTCGGAAATGCGCAGGCCGCTGGCGTAGAGCAGCTCGACCATGGCGCGATCGCGCAAGCCCAGCGGGGAAGTGATATCGATCGCTTCAAGAAGTTGTTCGACCTGAATTTCGTTCAACGTCTCCGGCAGATATCGCTCGATCCGCGGAAGGGAAAGTGTCTCGGTTGAATCGCGCCGCACCAGTTGTTTCCCCAGAAGAAAACGGAAAAAAATCTTAAGCGCGACCACGATCAACTTGATCGACGCCGCCGCCAGCCCGGCTCGTTTCCGCTCGCCCAGATATTCAGTGATGTGGTCGATGGTGACCTCGGAGGCGCTTTTTAGGGAGTGCCGGCGAAGGCACCATTGCGCAAATTCCGCGAGCGATCGCCGGGTGGAAAGCTGATAATTCTCCGAGAGACCGCGCTCGACCGCGAGGTACCGAATAAAAGCATCTATCTCCTCGTCCATATTCGAAATTCAAGTCAAAGGACTTACAACGCAATCATTCCTCACCGTTGACAAAATGACATGGCGTGATCGATCATTTCTATTGCCATGAGTTTGGATCTCAACACCGTTCTGAAAGACTGGCCGCACGAACCGGGCATGATAAAGGTCCGGAAAGTGACCGGCCTCGATGGCCGCGAAAAATTGCAATTGCGCATCGATCTCGGCGTCCTGCAGATGGAGATGACCGGCCGCCCCGACGGCCTGCGCCCGCACGGTTGCGACTCGTTGCTTAGTTATCACCAGAATCGCGCCCAGCTGGCGGAAGCTTCCGGGGATAATTATGAGCTGACCCCCGAGGAATGCTCGGAGCTGCAACAGGAGGGCATTCAATATTATCACCGCTATGTCAGTCTCTTTCAGCTGAGTGACTACGCTGGTGTCATCCGCGATACTCAGCGCAATCTCGATCTTTTCAGCTTTGTCGATGAACATTCGCAGCGCGAGGAAATCGTATGGAATTTTCAGCAATTCCGGCCCTACGTGCTGATGATGAACACGCGTGCGAAAGCTTCGCTTTTGCTCCATGAAGGAAAATTTGCTGACGCCATGCGCGAGATTGAGCAGGGCCGCGATACTATCATAGAGTTTTTCCAGCAATCGAATTTCCCCGAGCTTGCGACTAAAAGCAGTGAGGTCGCGTTTCTGGAAGAATGGCTCGAAGAAGTGAGCGCGAAACGTCCGCGCAGCAAACTCGAAATTATGGAGCGCGAGATGGAAACGGCAATCGGGAAGGAACTCTACGAACGGGCCGCAGAATTGCGCGACGCCATCAAGCAACTCAAAGCCAACGGGCAAACGGCTGAGAAACGCTGACGCGTTTCGTTATCGGTTATACGTTAATAGAGAAGACCTGAGCACGCACTACGGAAGCAGGACCACCGACAATTGACTACTGACCACAGGACTCTAGTCTTGTTGTCTCGTAGTCTCGTGGTCTTGTTGTCCAACTGTTAAGAATATCCGCGCAATCGGCGTAATCCGCGGTTAAAATTCCGGTCAATGGCGACACCTAACACGAGCCTGATCGAGCGCAAAGAACGTTGGGCGCGCAAAATGTCCCTCCGGGGCGGAGGCCCCTCAGGGCCGGAGGCCGGCAAAGAAAAGTCGCCTGTCCCGTCCGGAAAATCGCCAGTCCGACTCGGAAATCCGCCAGTCCGGCTCGGACTTCGCTCTGCTGAGCGTCTTCCGCCGGGCCAGCATCTCACCCAGGGCTTCCCGATTCTCGATCTCGGCATCAAACCGGAAATCGCGTTGAAAGATTGGCGCCTTCAAATCGGTGGACTGGTGGAAAATCCGAAGTCATTCACCTGGGAAGAATTCAATGCTCTCCCGCAGTTTGAAGACGTCTCCGATTTCCATTGCGTCACCACCTGGAGCAAATTCGATTGCCGCTGGCGCGGTGTCGCCTTTTTTACTTTAGCGGAAATTGTGAAACCGAAACCGGAAGTGCGCCATGTTCTCTTTAGCAGCTACGATGGCTACACCACCAACGTCCGAATTGAAGACGCGCTCGATGACGACGCGCTCGTGGCCACCCAATTCGACGGCAAACCGATTACGCGCGATCATGGTGGCCCCGCCCGCGTCATCATCCCGAAGCTTTATGCGTGGAAAGGGGCCAAGTTTGTTCGTGCGATTGAATTCGTTGC
>QHPP01000103.1 GCA_003219125.1 Verrucomicrobiota bacterium | reverse complement strand
GATAACGGCTGGAAAATCTTGTCGCTGCGGGTGGAATCAGGCGCGGACGTTCGACCGGAGATTTTCCGTCTGGCGCGCGACCGCGACTGGGAAGTGCGCGAGCTGACCGCGCGCCGAGCTACGCTGGAAGACGTGTTTGTGGAAATTACGCATTCGGATGAAGGATGAAGAACAGTAGAGCGTTGCAAAAATTGTTTCGGGCAGCGCACACGTCTCGCGTGTTGGCGATGGCGTCTCGTCATCACGGACTTTTTTGGCCGAAAATGCCTGCGACGTTCGTTTCGGCGAGACGTCGAAACCAGCACGCGAAACGCGTGCGCTACCCGAGCGGGAGGGCCAATGCGTAAGTTCTACACCCTTCTTTCCCGCGAAGTATCGAGCTACTTCTACTCGCCCATCGCCTACATCGTCCTGCTCTTCTTTTTGTTCGTGAGCGGAGCGGACTTCTATTTCCAGATTTCGTTCATGAACCAGCGGCCGGTGCAGTATTCAGTGCAGGAAGCATTTTTTAACTCGGTCTTTTTCTGGTTCGCCTTTGTCCTGATCTTCCCGCTTATCACCATGCGGTTGTTCGCCGAGGAATTTAAGCTCGGCACGATCGAACCGCTTATGACCGCGCCAGTGCGAGACTGGCAGGTAGTGCTGGCGAAATTTTTTGGCGCCCTCGTCTTCTACTTGGTTCTCTGGGTTCCCACCATTCTTTACTTTTTAATCTTTCAATACATCACCGGTCAAACAGCGGCCGGGTCATCCGGTGCGTATTGGGGTTCTTATTTGATGCTGCTGTTATTGGGAATGTTTTATATCAGCATTGGCTGTTTCGCTTCGGTCTTAACTAGAAACCAGATTATCGCAGCCGTGATTTCGTTTTGCGCGATCACGATGCATTTCTTCTCCGGCTTAATCACTTTTATTTTAACTGAGGTTAGCTCCGCAACGCGGCAACTCCTCGGCTATTTCTCGGCTCTCGAACAAATGGGAACGCTCTCGCGCGGCGAGATCGATACCCGCCCGATCGTTCTCTATCTCAGCCTGACGATTGTCATGCTTGGTTTGACCTATCAGGCATTTCAATCGCGCAAATGGAGATTGTAACCGTGGCGGAGAAACCAAAGAAAATTCATCGCTTCCAGATCGGACTCAATGTCGTCGTTCAGATTGGCTTGCTCATCTTCCTGGCGTTGATGGTAAACTATCTCGGCTTCGAGCATTACCGCCGCTGGGATTTCTCGCGCGATCAAAAATACGCCCTCTCGGACAAGACAAAACGCATGCTTGATTCGTTGAAGGGAAAACTGCGCATCACCGTTTTCTTTTCCCCAAACACGCCGATCACAAACGACGTGCAAAGTCTGCTAACGGAATATCAGTACGCTGCCAAAGGAAAAATCGACGTTGAGCATATCGACCCGGAACGCAGCTTTTCGCGGGCGAAGGAACTTTTCGACAAATACAAGGTCGTCACGGACGAAAGCATGCTGGTGCTTGATTACGAGGGGCGGAACAAAACGGTCAAGGCCTCGGAAATGGCGGAGGTTGATCAAAGCGGGATGGCGATGGGTGAAGGTCCGCGTGTGACCGCGTTCAAAGGCGAGCAGGCGATCAGCAGCGCGATCATCGATCTGACCGAGGGGAAGAAAAACATCATTGGTTATGTACTCGGCCACAAAGAGCCGCCCATCGCGGAAGCGCCCCCGAACCCGATGACAATGGAGCGGGCGCCGGCGAGCCCGATCTCAGTGCTAAAAACCTTTATCGAAAATGAAAACATCAAGCTTCAGGAACTAAATCTTTTCAACGTCGATACAATTCCGGCGGAGATGAAGACGATTATGATCGTCGGCCCGCAATACGATTTCTCCGACCGCGAGATGCAATTACTGCGCGATTTTTGGAACAAACAGGGTCGCATTTTGCTACTGCTCGATCCGTCTGCCAAATCGCCAAAGCTCGACGCGTTTCTGGCCGAGCTCGGGGTGCGAGTGAACGATGATCGCTTGATGGCAATGGTGCGCACCGGCATCGAAGAAATCGCGCGGGTGCGCGATGTGATTGGGCGTTTTCTGCCCGAGTCTCCGATCACCAAACGGCTGGCCGATGTGCGCGCGCCGTTTGTGGGTGGAACGTGTTCGCTCACGCTTGAGTCGCAGCGGGTGCAAGGCGGGGGCGTTCAATTGCAGCCACTGGTGCAGGCGGAAAAAGGTTACTGGGGTGAAGTCGACTACAATTCGGATGATCCGGCCAAACTACAGTTTGAACAAAATCGCGATCACGCTGCGCCCCTGACGATCGCAGCCTCGATCGAAAAAGGCGGCAGCGGCGACGAACGGGTGCGGGTGAACTCGTCGCGCATGGTGTTGGTGAGCAACGCGCTTTTTGTTCAGGACAATGTGCTAACCCAGGACCAGCAAGCACTCGATTTTGTGTCAGGTTGCATTAACTGGCTGATGAGTCGGGAGCAAATGATCGGTATCGCGCCGAAGGTGCCGAAAACACTCACCTTCAGCCTCGATCAAACCGCGCTCCGTAATTTGCGCTGGATTGTTCTGGTCTTGATGCCGCTGGTGCCGGCATTGATCGGTTCCGCGGTGTGGTGGAAGCGGCGAGCCTGATCGCGCTATGAGATTTCGAACCACGCTCGTGCTCTTTGGCCTTACCGTGGCGTTAGTCGTTTTCATCAAATTTTACGAAACCAAGCGCCCGAATACCGAAGAAGCGAATCGTCGCGCTCAGAACGTGATCAATTTCGAACGTGATAAAATCGACGGAGTTGTCATCCAAAACGGCGAGGAACGGATCGAATTAAAACGCGCAGACAAAAAATGGCGACTGGAAGCACCGGTCAAAGACCTGGCCGATGGTAGTACCGTAGACAGCTTATTATTCGATCTGGAAGACTGGAAAAAAGATGCAACTATCAGCGGAAAAGAAATCGAGGCCGACAAGAGCCGGATGGCGGAATACGGTGTGGCCAAAGCGAAGCTTCGGCTCAAGCTCCAAGGCGCGAACGCACCGCCGGAGATTTTATTCGGTAACAACGCCGCTCTGGAAGGCAAGACCTATGTGCGGTTTGAGAATTCGAAGGATGTCTTTCTCGCCGCGCAGTCGATCAAGAACCAGATTTCGAAAAAGCCCGAGGAATTTCGGGATCGCAAATTAACCGACACAGTTGCGACACAGGTCGCACGGCTTTCACTCAAAACCGCGGCTGGCGAAATGGAACTGCAAAAACAAGCTGATCACTGGCAAATCGTGAAACCGTTGCGGGCCCGGGCCGACGACCAAAAGGTCAACGATCTGATTGCGCAGATCACGACCAGCCGGATCGCCCAATTTGTGGCCGACGATGCCGGTGATTTGCATCCCTACGGCCTGACCGAGCCGCGCGGGACAGTGACCATTTTTACCGCCGACGACAAACAAGGCCAGATTTTGCAGATAGGCGGCGTCCCCGAAAAAGAAAAGGACCAGGTTTACGTGCGATTCGCACCGCGCAAGTTCGTTTACACTTTGCCGAACAAGATCGAAACAATTTTGAATACCAGACCAAACGATTTACGTGACCGGCATCTGGTGCGTTTTGATCAAAATCAGCTGGATCGCATCACGATTGACGCTCCGGGGAAAACCAAAACGGTGCTGGCCCGCAAGGATCAAAACTGGACCATCGTCAACCGGAACAATCGCCCGGCCAATGCCGCAGAAGCGCGCCGGTTAATTGATCTGCTCGCCGGCGAGCAAGTAACAAATTTCGTTGCAGACGTTGCCTCCGATCTGCCAAAATATGGTCTCGATAAGCCGCAATTAACGGTCACTCTCAGCTCATTTGCGTCAGAAAATACGGCCGAGACCAAGGCGGGCGAGCACCCCCTGGCGACGATTGCATTCGGAAGAATCGATGGTGAAAATATTTTCGCGCGTGTGGGAGAGGAGCCATTCGTGGTGGCGGTTGACCGCTCGACACTTGACAATATTTTTGCAGACCCATTTCAGTGGCAGGAGCTGACAATTTTTAAATTTAAGCCGGAGCAAATTCACCGGCTGTCGCTTTTCAGCGATCACGAACAAAGCTTGGTCCGCGGGCCCAACAATCAATGGCAATGGGTCACGGGGAACGGGCCAATTAACACGGTCACTGTGCAATCCCTGGTGAACACACTCGCCTCGTTGCATGCCGTTCGCTGGATCGCAAATGTTCCACCGGCAACGTTCGATAAGCCAGAACTGGTCCTGAGCTTTACTACTTCGCCGGATGACAAGGCGCAACACAAGCTGAGGATCGCCGGACTTTCGCCTGATGGAACATCTCTGGCACAGACCGATGAACATGAAGGCATATTTGTGATTAGCAATTCTGACTTGAAGGCCTTGCGAGCAGCGCTCGTGCAGCCGCCATCACCATCGCCCGCGGCAAGCGCGTCGCCCTCGGTCGCAACCTCTCCCGTGACTGCGCCAACGCCATAGGGTATAGCTGCCGCTGAAGACAGCGACCGCTATACTTCGGCGGTGTAAATCGTTACGATGCCGCCGGTGAATGACTCGGCGGTGACATTTTGAAATCCGCTGGTCGCAATCAAATCGCACATCGCACGGCCGCTGGGAAAATTTTCGATAGAAGCGCCGAGATATTGGTAGGCTTCTTTTTCACGCGTAATGATTGCGGACGCGAGAGGTAAAATTCGGCGCAGGTACAATCGGTAAAGAAAGTGAAGAATCGGCTTGGAAGGCAGGGAAAAATCAAGCACGAGCAGATGGCCGCCAGAAGTGAGGACACGACGTATTTCGCGCAGCGCGGCCGCCCAATCGTGCACGTTTCTGAGACCGAATGCGACGGTGACAGCGTCGAACGATTGTTCTGCTAACGGTAATTGGGCAACGTCGGCGGCAATAAGGTGACGAACTCCCTTGCCGCGGGCAAGCGCGAGCATGGCACTGGAAAAATCGAGGCCGACGATTTGGGCGTGAGATATTTTGTGTTGAAGCGCAAGCGCGAGATCGCCACTGCCAGTGGCCAGGTCAAGCACACAAGCTGGGTTCCACTCCGCAACAATTTCGGCTGACCGTCGTCGCCAGAAGAAGTCCCGGCCAAAGCTTAAAAGATGGTTGGCGAGATCGTATCGTCTTGCGACACGATCAAACATTTCCCGAACAACTTCGGGATCACGCGAAAGCGCAGTTTCTTCAGGCGAGCTCAACCACCGGCGTTCGCTCGGAACCTGCTGTTACGCAAGTAACCCCGCGGCCCTCCCGGACGCGCGCCGGATTTTTCTCACTTCGGGAGGAAACCGCAAGGATTGTGACCAGAAATCCAACCGGGGCAACGTGCATTAGCAGCCGGCTGATCGAGAGACCTACATGATCGAGGTAGCTTGGCCAGCTGCTGAAGACATAAATCAAGAGATACAAAAAGATCGGGACAATCAGAGCCGCGAGCAATACGAGAACGCGTGGGTTGCCCATGCGGCGTGACAAATGGGCCACGCCAATGGCGACGACGAACCAAAACAAACTCCACGTAGGAAGATTATAAAATTCGGCCAGAAATGCGGAAAGAAGTGGCGGGATACGGTAGAGATGGCTGCCCAAGGTCTCCAGATTTACCGGTAGGAAGTCGGCGGGCCGCAGCGCGTGCATGGTCCTTAAATAAAAATGCCAACCACAAATGACCAGCAGGCCCGGGAGGAGCCCGAGAAAAAACAACGGGGATCTTTTCGTCCGTAAAATGACGAATACTCCACAAGCTGCCGCGACCGTCCACAAGATTACTCCATCACGTTTTACCCAAGGGAGCAGCGCCAAGCATGCGGCGTAAAGGCGAAAAAAGGCGGCGTTACCTTGTTCAGCGGCGCAGAAAAGGCACCCAATTGTTGCAAGATAGAAAACACTTAGAGGAAAATCCGCGTAACCAGCGATTGCACTCCCGACTTCAACCGTGATCTGTGGGACAAAGAACAGAAACGGCGCCACGAGCAGTCCAATCCATTCCCTTCCGGCAAGCCGCTTGCCAAGAGCGATAAGCAAAAATATTCCTACGACATAGAAAATCGGAAAGATCGTCTTAGCGCAAAATTGGTCGGCTTCGCCGAGCCAGAAGTAAAGCCACAGCTCGGTGAAAGGAATGGCAAGCGGGTATTCCGGATGACTGAAGGCACGGCCGCTGTCGCTAAAATAAGTGCCCGGAAGAATGCCGCCGTTGGCGAAGGCGTAGCGAGCTTTGATTTCCCAGTTGAGCAATCCGTCCCAACCAAGAGTATGAACAAATGAGAGGTAGAAGACGACCGCAATTTCAATGACGATAATTATGCCGAGGAGAATTTCGAAAGACGTCGCCCTGCGCCGAAGCGGTCGCGGCACCATTCGTCTCCAACCAACGAATCCCAGCGCAAGGCAAACGATGGCAACGAGACGGGGTAGCAGCACCCCATGGACAAAAAGACCAAAGATCCAGAGAAGCAGTGAAACCGCGCCAGCTCCAAGAAGCCAGGAGAAAGCGATTTGCTCCGTGAGACTAAATCGTGTCTGCTGACGAATCAGCAAAGTCAGAAGGCCATACCCAGCGAAAAGCAGTGTCCCGAATGCGCCGAGCAAAGCAAGGGCACTCATCGCCGCACCTTTTCCGGCATCGAGACTACTTCCAGTCCTGAGCCGAATACTTTCCCCGCCGGCAACCAAGTAGGACGATTAATACGACAAAAAACCACCGCCGCCACCTCATTGGGGTTCATCTTCGAGAGTTCGTTATCCGGATGCGTTCCATTGATTTCGAATAAACGGACAAGATGCGGCGAGGCGAGATATGCGGTTGTCATTCCCAAGCCGGAACTAAACGGATCATCCTTGCGAGTGAAGATGACGATGCGTTTGGACGCGGTCATCGAATGAAAGATCGAGATCAGGTCCTTCGACGCACCCGATGCCCCGGTGGCAAATTTGAGGTAGCTATCGCAAGTGTGGAGAGGGCCGGTGGGGCGAAGCGGGTATTGAGTCGCGCCAGAATAAATTTTGGGGATGCTTACCCAAAGTGACGCGGCTGCCAATCCGCACCAGAGCACTACGTGCGCAATGCGCCCGTAAGAAAAGCGGGACGTCATCAGGAATGCTTCAGGCGTGGTCCCAACCCAACAGCATCGGCCGATTCATTCAACGAATTCTCGTTAGAAAAAACGACACTACCATCGCGAACAAAGAAGTTGTATTTGATGATGGCGTAGAAGGCGCGAATTCCATCGCGCCAGGTAATTTTCTTTCCTTCTTCATAGGTGCGGCCATCGTAAGAGATGCCGACTTCGTAAATCCGGCAGCGGGCGCGGGCTACTTTAGCGGTGATTTCGGGTTCGAATCCGAAACGGTTTTCGCGCAGGTCAAGGTTTCTGACAACGGAAGCGCGGAATGCTTTGTAGCAGGTTTCCATGTCGGTGAGGTTGAGGTTTGTGCACATGTTTGAGAGCAAAGTGAGGAGTTTGTTCCCAATCATGTGCCAGAAATAAACGACACGATGCGGGCCTCCGCCCGCAAAGCGCGAACCAAAAACGACATCCGCTTTGCCGCTTAAGATCGGCTCGAGCAAGCGAGGAAATTCCTCCGGATTATATTCTAGGTCGGCATCCTGGACGAGAATGATGTCGCCGGTGGCGGCAGCGAAACCACTGCGCAAGGCCGCGCCCTTGCCGCGGTTGAGGCCGTGGTAAATGACGCGATCGGCAATTGGTTCGACATTGCGTTTCAAGATCGTGCGGCTGCCGTCGGTTGAGCCATCATCCACGACGATAATCTCGATGTCCGATAGAGGTGCGGTCCGAACGGCCGAGACGATTTCAGCAATGGTGTCACGCTCGTTATAACAGGGAATAACGACGGATATTTTCATCGGCCCGGTCTTACAGAGCAAGAATCCCGCCGAGCGGGTTGGGAACGCCTGCGAAATCGGGTCCCGATCGCTTGCGGCGCTGAAGGTGGATCGGCCGCTCCGCGGGCGATGGCAGGAGTATGCGGCCGCCTTGTCTAATAATCGAGCAAGGGACTTGCTCGATCCACTTTTCAGTATCGCGAAGGAAAAATGCTCACGAGAGGACTCGAACCTCCACGGGTCGCCCCATACGGTCCTGAGCCGTACGCGTCTGCCAGTTCCGCCACGTGAGCTCGAAAAATTGGCGGAGGAAAGCTGACTTATCTACGCGAGCGGCGCAACCGCAATCAACCGTGTCGTTTCTTGTGCACCCGACTTTCGAGCGCGTGCGCTTTGCGGGCTTTACCGAGCGACCGCAAAAGATCGGCGTAGTTCGCCGCTACGATTTCGTATTCCTCAGGCGGTTTGGCCATCGCTTCCTCCCAGGCTTGGAGTGATGCGCGATAAAGTTCGGAAGCGCGTTCGTAATCGCCACGCGAGTGATAAACGACGGCGAGATTGCATTTCGATTGGGCAATATCGGGATGGCTGGCGGGAAATGCTTTTTCGCGGATGGCGAGGGCGCGGAGATGAACTTGTTCCGCTTCGGTAAAACGCTTCTCGTTTGTATAAAAGACGCCGAGATTGTTCAGCACCGAGGCGACATCGGGATGTTCCGGCCCGAGTTGCGCCTCGTAAATTTGGAGGGCGCGCAGGTAGTATGGTTCAGCCGCCGTGGCGCGGCCGGCTTTGCGGCAGCTAAGAGCAACATTGTTCAGCAGTGCGCCGAGATCGGAAAACGGCAGGTTGGGCAGTTGAATAGTCGCTGCCACGGCCTGCTCATAGAAGTCGATCGCTTCTTCAGTATGACCAAGCTCATTGCAGAGTTGTCCCAGTCGCCGGGAAGAGCGGAAGATAGCTTCGTCATCGGCGGGTCGCATCCTGGCCAGCAGCCGGTGGGCATTGACCAGATAAGCCTTCGCTCCCGCGCGATCGCCGTTTTGCTCATGCAGCAACCCAAGTTTTTCGTATCTGAGCGCCAGCCTGATGTCACCTGCACCGAAACTGCGTTTGGCGATTTCCTGCGCGCTTTGGCCTAGCTGGATCGCTTCCGCCATGTGGTTGGTCGCACGCAGAGTATCAAGCTTGTCATTGAGGATT
>QHPP01000315.1 GCA_003219125.1 Verrucomicrobiota bacterium | reverse complement strand
GGCAATGTAACAGGTCATATCGAGCACCTCGCCCTTCACGACAATCTCCTTCCCTTGGACAAGCCGGTGACTTTCGCGCTGCCACAGTTTGAGTGAAACCGCAGTTATGCTGGCCGAGATAATTATCGCTGCGGCAAGCTTCAATATTTGGGTCCAGCCTCGACGAAATGGAATCGGCCGTTGGCGGATAATCTTCTCAGCTAGACCACTTGGCGGCTCTGGCCGCCGTGAGATCAACTGGGACGGGGTTCCAGAGGCTTTCTCCGCGACCTACGATCTACTGCCGCGCCGGTTTTGAGCGCCGTTACAAAAAATCTCTAAGCTCAACACGGTGCAAAACTCTCAATTCGAATCGACATATTTTTGAGCGATCGGCATCCGACGGCCGACGCCGAACGCGCGGCTTGTCACTTTCAGTCCAGGCGCGGCCTGCTCCCTTTTGTACTCGTTTAGATCGACGCGTCGCTGGACCCAGCGCACCGTCTTTTCGTCAAATCCATGGGTGACAATGTCGCGCGCGCTCAAGTTTTCCTCTACATAAAGCCGTAGGATCTCATCGAGAATCTCGTAGGGCGGAAGGACGTCTTGATCGGTTTGATTCGGCTTCAACTCGGCGCTGGGCGGTTTTTCGATTATCGATTTTGGGATGATCTCGCGTTTGCGACCCGATCGCACCGAATAATCGGAGTTGATCCAGCGCGCCAGCTCGTAAACCATGGTTTTCGGCACATCGCTGATCACCGCGAGCCCGCCCGCCATGTCGCCGTACATTGTGCAATAACCGACGGCGAGTTCGCTTTTGTTTCCAGTGGTGAGCAGGAGATGGCCAAACTTGTTCGAAAGCGCCATCAGCGTCATCGCGCGCAGGCGCGGCTGCATGTTTTCCTCAGTTTCGTTTTCAGGAAGTTTCTTGAAAATTTCCGCGAACTGCGACTTAAAAGCGGTGAAGGCATTTGTGATCGGAATCTCGAGACATCTGATCCCAAGATTGCGCGCGAGTGCGAGCGCGTCGTCAATGCTGCCACGCGAGGAATACGGGCTCGGCATGGAAACACCGATCACGTTCTCCGCTCCGAGGGCGTCCACTGCGATCACCGCGACCACTGCGGAGTCAACCCCGCCGCTCAAACCGAGCACGGCGGATTTGAAATTGCACTTTCGCAAATAATCGCGCAGGCCTAACGACAACGCCGAAAAGAGCTCCTCCGCCGTTTTCCCTTCGCGAAATTCAATTACGGCAGCTGCATCCGTGTCGATGATCGCCTCTTGTTCTTGGAAGCTCGCTAGTTGCGAGATCAATTCGCCGGACGCATTTACCGCGATCGAATTTCCATCAAAGACTAGTTGATCGTTGCCGCCGACCGCGTTGCAATAGCAAATCGGCCGCTGATAAGCGCGGGCAAGCGCGCCGACCATTTCGCGGCGGATCGCCGGCTTATGCAAACTAAATGGCGACGCGCTTAAGTTGACGATGACCTCCGCGCCTTGGTCGATCAGCCCGCGCACCGGTTCGACATCATAAAGTGGTCGGGGGAGATAATGCTCCGTCCAAATATCTTCGCAAATCGTTATGCCGACTCTTTTGCCGCACACATCAAATGGTTCGACGCGGCCGGCCGGTTCAAAATAACGATCTTCATCGAAGACATCGTAAGTGGGTAAGAGTGACTTATGCGCTTTGCGGATCGGTTTGCCGCGCTCGAGCAGAGCGGCGGCGTTGTGAAAGGGCTTCCCGCGTCCTTCGTTTCGGTCCACGAAACCGACAAGCAAAGCCGTGTTTCCTACGCGCGTATGAAGCTTATCGAGGACTTGGAGATTCTCCGGAACAAAACGCGATTTGAAGACGAGGTCTTGCGGCGGGTATCCGGGAACGGCCAGCTCTGGCGTCAGCACCAGCTCCGCGCCAGCCGCAGCGAGACGCTCGTAAGCGCCGATGATCCTCTCAAAATTGCCGCTCAAATCCCCGACTGTTGGGTTAATTTGAGCAAAACCAATCTTCATGCTGCGCTACGCAGACTATGCGCAACACAGCCCGCAGCAATCCCCTTTTGCTCCGCTCAATGATTTGTTCCAATTCAGACACGCGAAATTCTTGAAAGAAAGCTTACCAACTTGTTATGGCTTCTGCTCAAGATCGAGGCCCGTGAAATTTCCTCCTCCTGCTCTCACAGGCTTAGCACGGGCCACCAGCAAAATAACTCATCAACACAGATCAAAGTGTAAAAATGTCGAAATAAAGATTGACTCCAAAAGCGCGCATCAATAGCACCGCTCGTGTGACCAGGCTCGCAACCGTTTCGTTCAGCGTGCTTAATCACAGATCGTCAAGTCCTGCGCTGCCAAAATTCCTTGGTCGATCCATTCTGCTAATCGGTCTTACGGTCTTTTGCACGACCGGCTTGTCGGTGACAGCGCCGACCTTCTCTCCGAATGGCGGCACGTACACAACGACGGTGAACGTGACGATCGCATGTTCTACGTCTGGTGCCGTAATCCACTATACGACAAATGGGGCTGACCCAACGGAGAACGATCCGGTTGTGGCTTCTGGATCAGCGGTCTTAATCGGAAGGAATCTCACGCTAAAAGCAAAGGCCTGGGCTTCTGGATCGCCTGATAGCGCCGTGAAGGCCGCATTGTACCAGTCGACAGGCCAGATTGTTGCCGGCCTCAATCACAGCTTGGCTTTGGGAGAAGACGGGACGTTATGGAGCTGGGGACAAAATAACTATGGTCAGTTAGGGATTGGGAGTACGGCGGACCAATGGTTTCCGGGGTTAGTCAGTGGGTTGAGCAATGTGGCGGTGGCAGCTGGCGGGATTTACCATAGTGTGGCCGCCAAAGCTGACGGGACGGTCTGGGCCTGGGGATAT
>QHPP01000314.1 GCA_003219125.1 Verrucomicrobiota bacterium | reverse complement strand
CGGCGCCCCCACGATGAGCCAGAGCACGTCGGCGTCGGTGTCGTTAAATACCTGGCGCAACTGTCCCGGCCCGACGAGCACGCCACCGTATTTCGGCACCGTCAACGTTTCGTCTCCCACGCGCATCCGGCCCACACCTTCCAGCATGAAATAAAATTCCTCTGCGCGGATATGTTTATGCAACGTGTTCGCGCTCCCGGGCAGCAACCGCCAGAGTCGGGCGCCAAGATTCTCGCTGCCGGTGCGCTCCAGATAATCCGCGTTGGGGATTTTCATCAGGTTGGAAGGCCGCCAGGAGAGATCTTCCGGCTTAATGAGATGGTAACCTTGAACGGCTTTCATGGAATTGCTGGCGTACGTTTCGCTGTCGCCAAAGTAAAGCAACTCACGCAACGCCTACAAAACGCGGCACCTCGTGTGACATCTTCCGGTCGACAAGTACGGCGTCGGTTAATGCGATTCGTCTTGAGACATGCAAGCTACGGCGACTTTGTCTTGAAAATAAGATTCACTTCCCAGGTTTGGCCGAACGCTTCCTGTTTTCCGTCCGTCGCAAGTTTTCCTGAAATCTGACCGCCTTCATTCTTGAAGTCACTCATTTTGACTGACGAAGGCGAACTGATTGGTTTCTGTTTGAGTGCTTGGTGCGCGATGTCGCAGGTCACTACCTTTCCGTCCGGCTGGATCCCAATGATCAGAGCGCTGCCATAATCGCCGAACAATGCCTTCAAATCAGTTTGTTGATCTTTGGCATGATCTTTTTCGGTAAACACGAGCTTGATCGTTTCCTTGCTCGCGATCGCCGTGCCTTTGTGCGCGGAAACAAAAGCCAAATTCACGGGCTGATCGTTTCCCTTGAAAACACCGCTTAGCTCAGAATCGGCCGCGCGTAATTGTGCTGTACTCAGTAAAGCGACAACGACAGCGGAAAAAATGACCAATCGTTGGATCGACATCTTCATCCGCACCTCTAATCGCGCCGCTGACAGATTACCAGATCCATGATCTCGGCCAACGTCTCGCCAGGTAGGCAGCGATCCCGAATACGCGACCAGCGGCGATCCCGCGAATCGGTTTCGCCCGACTCGAAACCCAGTAACGTCGTGTCGCACTTAGCGACCAGTCATCGCTTCCAGCTTTTCGGGATAGCGAGCGCCTTGCACTTTGATTTCTGATGAGGCGGTTTCGATTTCGCGGAGATCGTCTGGCGTAAGTTCGATTTCGACTGCTCCGATGTTTTCCTCGAGACGTTCCAGCTTCGTTGTGCCCGGGATTGGAACAATCCATGGCTTTTGGGCGAGCAGCCAGGCGAGCGCGATCTGAGCAGGTGTCGCCTTCTTTCGTTTTGCAATTTCGCCTAACAAATCAACCAACGCCTGATTCGCTTTCCGAGCCTCCGGCGTAAAGCGCGGCAGCGTGCTGCGCAAGTCCGAACTGTCGAACGAAGTGTTTTCGTCGACCTTCCCCGTGAGAAAGCCTCTTCCGAGGGGGCTAAATGGAACAAAACCGATTCTGAGTTCCTCGAGCGCCGGCAGTATTTCCTCTTCAGGCTTTCTCCACCACAGCGAATATTCGTTCTGGACTGCGGTGACCGGCTGCACTGCGTGTGCGCGACGAATGGTTTGCGCTCCTGGCTCGGAAAGACCGAAGTGCTTTACTTTTCCTTTCTGAATCAAATCATTCACCGCTCCCGCCACGTCTTCGATCGGCACGTCAGGATCAACACGGTGTTGATAGAAGAGATCGATCACATCCGTCCTGAGTCGTTTCAGCGAAGCTTCAGCGACTTCCTTGATGTGGCCGGGCCGACTATCGAGGCCGATCTGCTCACCTTTCGGACTAATTTTGAAACCGAATTTAGTGGCTATCACTACTTGCTTGCGAAACGGAGCAAGCGCTTCGCCCACGAGTGCTTCGTTTGTAAACGGGCCGTACATTTCAGCGGTATCGAAAAACGTTGTGCCGAGTTCTACGGCTTTCCGAAGAAGCAAGATCATCTCCCGCTTGTCCTTGGCCGGACCGTAGCCAAAGCTCATTCCCATACAGCCCAGCCCAATCGCCGAGACTTCGAGATTACTTTTCCCAAGTTTGCGCTTCTTCATATCTAAAGAT
>QHPP01000111.1 GCA_003219125.1 Verrucomicrobiota bacterium | reverse complement strand
ATTTGATATTGAAGAGAAAGCCTTGCGGAGTGACATCGCACCACCGGCGCACCAGCATCGGGTCGGGCACGGAATAGAAGGTGGAATTGACTTCTACCATGGTGAAATGCTGCGCGTACCAACTGAGCCGATCTGCCGGACGCATCTTTTTTGGATACCAAAACTCGACGAACCCGGGGTCCGACCAGCTGGCCGTGCCAATGAGGATTTTTCCAGCACCCACTGAGCCATTGTGCGCGAGGGGAAGAATGTTCTCAATCTCCGTTCTAGCGCGCTTCTTTTGGTTGCGCTTCGAGGAACGATCTGACATAGTGAAATTCACGACGCGGGGTGGAGCAGCCTGGTAGCTCGTCAGGCTCATAACCTGAAGGCCGCGGGTTCAAATCCCGCCCCCGCAACCAATTTTCAGGCGAAGTTTGGCGATCAAACGAAGCTTGCCGTGGCCGATCAGCTGCGCAAAATTGCCGCGCCCAATTTCAAGACTCGATCCAGCGTAGCTCAGTGGTAGAGCGGTCGGCTGTTAACCGATTGGTCGTAGGTTCGAATCCTACCGCTGGAGCCAAAATTGGGTATGATGACAACCGACGCATCGCCGCGCTCCTGGTTTGTTTACGTCCTCCCTAACCCGGATGGAAAAATCTACATCGGCCAAACCGACAACTTACCTCTGACCTCCGCGACCGTCGACGACGTTCCGATATAATCCATATTTTAGGCCGCTAATTCGGCAGGACTTGGTCAGGATGTCCAGGGGCTGATGGCTTGAAAAATCGGTAAGTCACTCCGTTTCATCCATTTGATCAATGGCCCAAAAAGTCGGGTCGAGAGGAAGCCCGGCATCAGTTATGCTTTTATAGGTATCATGTTTTTCATTATCATCAGCGGTGCCCTCACCCTCAGCTCTGCTGTGACATTGGCATTCATGGCCCTCAGAGCGCCAGAGGCTTACGAAACCAAACACGGCTTGCAAGTGATTCGCCGAATTTCAAAGAAGCGTTCGAGCGGCAGATTGTCCGGAGCCTTGGCGCAAGCCCGCTAAGCTGCCACGTTCGAAGGCTAAAGACCGAAGTCAGCTTGGGCAAACGCTTGGTTTGCTAGTGTAACGAGGAAACCGCCGATCCCCGCGGTTGAATCAAAGTTTCCTTCGACACTTCCATTTGCAGGGAACGCCCCAGAAATTCAAATAGCACGCGGACGCGTTCCGAAGCGGGCAGCAACTGGGTGACGAGAACTCCCAGCCCTTGCAACGGCCCATGCGCAATTTGCACCTCCTGGCCGACCTTGATCTCCGGATCGAGCGTGACCAATTCGTCGGCTTCCATCCTTTGCCGCAGGGCGTCAATGATCGTTGAATCAATTGTTGCCAGCCGATCTCCGAACTGGACGAGACCGCGGACGCCGGGGGCATGCTCAACGCGGCGTCGTTCAGTGGCGTAATCGAACTGTGCAAAAAAATAGCCCGGAAACATTGCCTCCACGAACCAGACCGCGCCTCTCCGGGTCAATTTGCGCATGCGGAGCCGTGGAGCGAAACAGGTAATCTGGTATTGTTTGCGTAGACCAATAGCGGCGAAGTGCTCGCGTTTAGTTTGCGCTCGCAGGCAGAACCAAAATGGCCGATCGGTCGGCAGAATTTGCGGTTGAGATTTCGACATTCGCTCGCCTGGTTTCTCTCAATCCCTACCAAGGAGCGCGATTTTTTCAACTATAGCTTGGCCGATGGAATCTGACTCAGGCTAGATTCGGCCGGAGTACCGGCCGCTATGGCAGCTTGTAAACTTCAACCAGGCCTATCCCCGTCCCACCACCGTTGCCCGAAAGAATAGCGGTGTAGCGTCCGGCAGCGACTGTTGCAAGGATTGCCGCCTCTAAGTCATTCGGCGGAGCCAGTCCGGTTGCCTGAATTGCCACTTGCTGGCTGTCTTTCCAATTATTGTTGCCTCGGACAATATTCCCGTTGCTGTCCACCAGACGCAATGCGGGGTCAGCTAGAGCGCCTGGGACCCCAAATTGCGTGAGGGTGGGGCCGAGCCCGCGCACCACCACTTGAGTACTGCCGTTACCTCCCGCGGTAATAAAGCCGCCAATCATCACGTTATCACCAGTGCCAACAAAACCTCGCGTTGAGACATTTGTGAGCTCGGCAAAGGCGCCGGTAGTTATATCGTACACTTCCACCAGCCCGACGCCAGTGGTGTTATTCTTGCCGGACAGAATGGCTGTGTAATTGCCCGGTTGCACAGCGATGCGGATAGCCGACTCCAGATCGTTGGGCGGCGCAAGCCCCGTGGCCTGAATGCCGGCTTGCTGTGTGTCTTTCCAATTATCGTTAATGAATATCGTTTTTCCACTACCATCGACCAGTTGCAGCGTTGGATCGGCCAGAGCACCTGAAACTCCAAACTGCGCCAAGGTCGGGCCCAGTCCGCGTACTACTACTTGTTTCAAGTCCGTTCCGGTAAGGATGAATCCGGCGATAGTAACGCCTGAGCCTGTTTGAACAGAGGCGCGGGTCGAGATGTTTGTCAGCTGGCCTGTTGGCGGTTCGAAGGCAAGCCCACCGATTGCACTCGGTGACGCAAAAAGGCTCTGAGTTCCCGCGGGCGTGATTTTTACAATATCGCATGTGGGGCACTCACCAACGAACAAATTTCCATCGCGATCGAAAGCGAGTGATTGAGGGGCATTTAGTCCTGCTTTAAAGGTAGTTTTCGTCCCGTTAGGAGCAAATTTGAATACTGAGCCACTCCCTGAATCCGCCTCGTAAAGGTTACCAAAACCATCAAAGGCAAGGTCTTTCGGCAGAAAGAGACCGCTCGGGATAAAGGTGCTCATTGCCCCAGCCGGCGTAAACTTTACGATCGAGCCGCTCCCGGATAGCCCGGTGCCTCTTCGGGTCACAAAAAGATTACCGTCGCTCGCGAAAGCCAGAGCAATCAAGTCATTTAACCCAGGACCGGCAAAGGTCGTTTTTGCGCCGGTTGGAGTATATTTGAAGATCGAGCCGGTAATCCCGTCGATTGCGAAAAGATTACCTGCCGCGTCGAACGCCAGGTCGCCCGGATTGATGCCTGTGGCAAAATCGGTGATTGTGCTCCCGTTGGGCGGGATCTTCGAAATAGCGCTGTGGGCGGGGTTGGAGGCAAATAGATTTCCCTTACTGTCGAAAGCGAGCCAGTCAGGTTGAAAAGTCGCTGAATCAGAAACAAAAATCGTCTGAGTTCCCGCGGTATTAAACTTGTAGATCTTTTGATCGCTGAGGCCACCATCATATAGGTCGCCAGGCGCAGCTTGAGTCGAATAGCAAGCGGCCGCCGTAAACAGCGAGAACGCGAGCAATGTTTTAAATAGGGTCTGTTTCATAAAATACGTGAGAACTCCGACGGAACATAAATACGGATTATTCGGAAATCGAGATTATTTTACTCCAAAGTAGCAAAATCTCTAAGTGGTAATCGTTTGAGTAGGTGCGCGATTACTGTTTGCGATTCTGTGACCGGATTCGTGGCAAAACGGCTTCTTGGCTGGCCGAACAAATATTTGGGAGCTTGAATCGGGAAGGACAAGCGCGCTCTTTGAGGCGAGAATTTAATCCCAAAAGACAAACCCGAGCAGGCTTTCGGCCCTGCCCGGGTCTTGATGAAAGGTTGTTTAAACTTTTCCGAACTTCGCCCGAAACGCTGCAAGTCCCATCAGGCCTACGCCGAGCAGAGCCACGGTCATCCCGCCGTCAGGAATGCCGCCGGCTGCGGTGTTCGCAGAGAAGGAGAAGGTGTCATGAGGATGGCCATTCGCGTTCTGCGACGTAAACGCCCACACACCCGGCGTGGCATCAAATCCTGCCGGGCCCGTGATAATTCCCGTTCCACTGACCGAGAGGAAAAATTTGGTGCGCGTTACCACCGTTGAAGAAGTAAGATTGAAGGTGAATCCATTCACACTCCATAGTCCGTTGGTTATAGTTGAGGGATCGAAAGTGTAGGAAGCCATCACTACAGGAGTGCCAACGGCGAAGCCAGCAAAGTCTCCACTATTTCCGCCCAACACTAGCACGTCAGCAAAAGTAGCGCTTGTGGCTGTTGCCAATGAGTTGGTATTGAATGTGGCGGTGCCTCCGATATTCAACATCCCGGTAATCGGTGTCGCTTGAGCAGAGGAGAGAAGTCCGACGCTGGCCACCGCTGCGACGATTGTTAAGAGAGTTTTAGATAATTTCATTGGTTTCCTTTTCTGGGTTCGGTTACAAGATAGCAATGCCTGTGCCAATATTCTGTCTATAACTCTAACTTCCTGATTATCAATGGCTTGCATTTGAAACTTAATTTTGGCCATTTCGCATATAAGCACTAGAATGTAAATAACTCCGACACGCTGCAATGCACTCGTGATCTAAGTAACTGAAATTGAGCGATCTGTCCACTTCCTTATCGACATTAAACAATCCGACGTTCCAGGCATGCCTAGGGTCTCTGATCCGCTGCTTTATCTAGCTCAGCCATAGCATCTTTCGCCTGTTTTGCGAGGTCGTCAGGAATGCCGGCCGCTATAGCCCGATCGAGGACCGTTCGGGCGTCTGTCCTGTGCCCTAATTTAAGATGCGCCATTCCCAACATAAAAAGCGATTTTCCGTCCAGCGTCTTTTTGCCTTCGCTTTCCTGAAACAGTTGCACCGCCCGTGCATATTCCTTTCGCTGAAAACACAATGTGCCCAAGGTTTTCGCCAGCGCCGGATCGTCGACGAGAGTTCGACGCGCTTTGCTGGCTAGCTCGTAAGCTTTGCTCGCGTTGGCCGGTTCGTTAACGTAAATCGAAGCGAGCCGTTTTTGCGCTGGAGCAAAATCAGGCCATTTCTGAAGGATGCTGCTGTAGATCGCGCTGGCTTCTGCGGTATCGCCCTTTTGCAATCGTATGGCGCCTTTTGCCATTAATGCCGGCACATAATCCGGCTGTGCAGACAACACTTTCGTCACCTCATTCTCAGCGTTACCGGGAATCGCGTCGTCCGAATCCAGAGCGGCCATTGATAGGAAAAGTGCTGCTTCCGCCTGCTCAGGAGAGGCGGCCGGGCCATTCCCAACGCGTCGCATCGCTTCCTGCGCCTCGTTTGTTTTACCAGTGCTGTAAGCGGCCCAGGCAAAATCGCGCGCCACTCCCATATCATCAGGCAAGCCGCGGCTGCTTTCCTGCAAAAGGCCATAGGCCCACGGGAAATTGCCAGCCTGATACGCGATATGACCCGCGGTCGCGCTGACGCGTGTGTCCGCGGGAGCCAGTCCGCGTGCTTTCTTGGCATACTCCAGCGCCTTGGCATTATTTTTCAGAGGCCCGGCATTCAATTTCGCCAACGACAGCGCCGCTTCTAATAATTTCGGATTGGCTTGGAGCGCCTGCTCGTACGCTTGAGCCGCCTTATCCGCCGTGCCCGACTTTGTGTAAGCCGCGCCCAGTCGCATCAAGGTAACGGGATCGTTTGATTTCTCCTTCGCAAATTTCTCCAGATCGATGGCGGATAAGTCCCCGGTTTGCGAAAGGAGCTGCAGCCGACTTTTCGCTTCGTCCTTGCCAGGAAAATCGCCCGGAACTGAAACTGCCTTTTGCAGCGCGGCACGGGCCTCATCCAATCGGCCCATCATATAGTTTGCCATCCCAAGATGAAACTGGATTTCGCCTCGATCGGGCGACTTGGCGGCACTTTGCTCTAATAGCTCCGCCGCCTCCTGGTATTTACCTTGACGATACAACACCCAACCAAAAGTATCTTGGACGCTCGGCTCGGCCGGAACCAACTCATGCGCTTTACGCGCGAGATCAGCGGCTCGATCTAGATTGGCGAGCTTCTCGCTGTAGATGTAAGCCAGGTTATTTAACGCCGGAACAAAGTTCGGAGTCAAAGCCAGGACCTTCTCGTAGCTATCGCGCGCTTTGGCAAAATCACCCATTTGCCCATAGATTATTCCGGAAGTTAAAATCGCGGGGGAATATTGCGGATTCTTCGCCAGGACTGTTTCCAGTTCCTTCAACGCCTCCGGCAGCTTGTTGGTTTGAACATAAATAGCGACAAGAAGATTGTAGGGAGCACCCAGGTTCGGATCGAGCTCGATCGCTTTCTTAAGCGCGGTCTCGGCCGCGGGAAAATTCTTTTCTATCACATAGCTTCTTGCATGAATATAATAGGCCGGAGCCGACTGCGGCTCTTTTTGCAGAAGTGCATCCGCCCGTTTATGGACAACGGAAAATGCCTTGGCCTCAAGGTCGAGATCGGTCAATTGATCAATCGCGACCACATTTTGGGGATTAAGTTCAATCGCCTTTTCGAATGCCTTGCGTGATTCATCGTTCTTCTTTTCTCTCTTTAAAATAACTCCCAGAACGAGGTAGGATTGCGAATCTTCCGGTGTTTTCTTTATTTGGTCGCGAATTAGAGAAGCCGCGTCTTCCGAACGGCCCACTGCTTGATACGCATCGGCCAAAAGCGTTCTTATTTGAGTGACATCCGGCCTAAGCTGTAAAGCCGTTTCCAGTGGTGCGATGACAGATCGCGGGTCGCCACTCTGGAGGCGCAGTTGGGCCAGAAGGACAATCGCTTCAACGTACTTGGGCGCGATCTTAACCGCTTGCTCCAGTTCATTCATTGCCTGAGGTGTATTCCGGCCCTGAAGGTAGGCGAGCGCAAGCTTATACTTAATTAACGGGTTGTTTGCGAACGATTTGTCAGCGCGCTCAAGTATCTCGGTTCCCTGTTTGAGATCGCCTTTTCCTAATAGGGCTTGCGCCTGGACCACCCGCGCTTCGAGATTATCCGGGTCGCGGCTAAAAACGTTTTGGAGCAGCGCTACTACTTTATCGTAGTTCTTATCCGATTGCGCTAGCTTCGCCTGAAGAACCCATGCTCCGATGAAATCGCGCGCCTGGTTAGTGAGATCTTGAAGGTAACTCTTTGCTTCTTCCTTGTCACCTGTCTGCATCTTGAATTCGGCATAAGACAATCGCTCTTGCGATCGAACGGGACTGAGGTCTGCCGCGGCTTTAACTTCTTGCCCTGCTCGCGCGTTATCTTTCTTGGTTAGCGATACCTGGGCTAGTCCGAAATGCGCCTGCGCGCATTTCGGATCAAGGGACAGTGCGTGATTCAGCGCCGCTTCGGCTTTGGCCAGGTCTCCTTTACGGATCGACAATGCTGCGTCAGCCACCTCAACGTAAGGGTTGTCATGGTGCGGGAATTTCTGCAGCTCCTGTTCCGCCGTCTGGTTTTGCTCCGGGGTAAGGGCTGTCTCCGCCAGAAGGGCAAGAGCCGGTCCGTTGTCGGGTGCTTGCTTCAAAATCTCGGTCGCTTCCTTGAAGGCCTCGTTTGCCTGGCCTACTCGGAGATAAAGTTGGGCAAGCTTGTAGCGATTGTCCAAATCCTTGGGAGCCAGCTCGCGTGCTTTCATGAGGAACGCCGCCGCCCGCAAGGGCGCGCCTTCGTCCGCCCAAATTGCCCCGCAACGAGCATAGGCAACAGCATTTCCCGGATCAACCGTCAAGACCTTTAAATATTCAATCTTGGCCTGGTCATACTCCCCGGCTTTGAAGTAGCGCTCTGCCCGCGCCAGGTAGCGGGACTTCTTCATCTCAGAGGTGCAACTACAGGTAACCAGCACCACGACCAGGATTGCGGTCAAACGAATAATTTGAATTGGTGATTTATACATTTCTTGTTAACTATTTGAGACTAATTCCCACCGCTTACTCGCGCGAGATCCCGAGCCTTTCCATCAGTTCATATAGGGTCGGCCTGCTAATTCCCAGCTCCGCCGCCGCCGAACTAATCCGGCCAAGATTGCGCTTCAACGCACGCTGGACCACTTCCCGCTCCACGTTTTCGCGCGCTTCTTTCAACGTGGTTGAAGATGAAAAACCTATCCCGGTGGATAGCTCGAGGTCTTTCTCGGTAATTCGTCTGCTATCTGCCATGATCACTGCACGCTTGATCCGATTTTGCAATTCCCGGACATTTCCTGGCCAGGGATGGCGGTTAATTGCCCGCAAAGCCTCGGGCACAAAAGCGATGTTGGCCTTGCCGTTTTGAGCGGCGTACTTTTGCAAAAACTCCTCCGCCAGCAGCACGGCATCGTCTCCCCGCTCCCGCAAAGGCGGCAGACTAATTACCAGCACGGCCAGCCGAAAGTAGAGGTCTTCGCGAAACGATCCCTGGTTAATCCCCGCTTTCAGATCGACGTTGGTCGCGGCGATGACCCGAGCATCGCTCGCCAATTCCTGTCGCCCCCCTACTCGCTGAAAGCGCTGCTCTTGCAAATAGCGAAGCAGTTTTACCTGAATGCTGGGCGGCAATTCTCCGATTTCATCAAGGAACAAAGTGCCTCCCTTCGCCGTTTCCACCAACCCTACTCGTTGCATGGTTGCCCCGGTGAACGAACCTTTCTCATGGCCGAATAGTTCGCTTTCCAGCAGGTTCTCGGGGATGGCATTGCAATTAATCGGGATAAATGGTCCGTCCTTGCGGGGGCCGCGCCGGTGAATCGCCAATGCGGCCATTTCTTTGCCCGTCCCGCTTTCACCCAGTAAAAGAACCGGCGCAGTTGTAGTTGCGACCTTGCGAATAAAGGAAAAAACACCCTGCATCTGCGGGCTCGTTCCCAGCATATCTTCAAAAACGTTCGCACGCTGACTCTCCTTTGCCTTTCGATACTCGCGTTCGAGGTCAGCCAGATAGATGCAACGCTTCAATAACAGCTTTAGCTCATCCGGATCTACCGGTTTGCATAAAAAATCGTAGGCGCCCGCCGCAACCGCTTCCAGCGCGTTCTTCTTTTCTCCCTGTCCGGAGATAACGATAACCTTCGCCATCTCATCGACGGCTTTTAGTTCGGCCAGCGTAGCAAGACCTTCGTCCGGATCGGCCGGCCGGGGCGGCAATCCAAGGTCAAGCAAAGTAACGGCCGGCTTTTTCTTCTTAAAGTTCTCAACCGCCCCGGCGCGGTCTTCAGCAGAGATAATCTCGTAGTCAGCGCTCAGCGCCCATTTCATCTGCGTGCGAATCGCTTCGTCATCGTCAACAAGAAGTAAAACCGGATTCATGATTTGCCAGAGGTAAGAGGCAGGAGCACCTGAAAGGTTGTCCCCTTCCCCAGGTCGCTCTTTACTCGAATGCTACCGTGGTGCGCTTCGATGATCATTTTACTTTGAAACATCCCGATTCCCAATCCTTTCTTTTTTGTCGTCTTAAACGGCCGGAACAAGGAATCGCGCAGGAACGATGGTGTCATTCCGCAACCATCATCGGAAACGGAAAGTGCAGCCCAACCATCCTGGGCACCGATCTTAACTTCAATTCGTCCGCGTTCGCCTATCGCCTCGCGTGCGTTCAAAAGCAGGTTGGTGACAACGCTGCGAAGTTGCTCGCTATCGGCCATGAATTTGGGCAAGGATTCAAATTCTTTGGCAAATTCGATCCCGGGCATTCCATTCAGATTTTCAATCGCCTGCTCAACCAGCACTTTTAAGTCGACTGCAGAAGGCCGAAGCTCAAGCTTGCCTCCAAGCGTCCCCAACCGCTCGATAATCTGGTTGATGCGATTGGTCGTCGCACCGATCGAACGGAGTGTGTCCTGGCGAAAGTCCGGGTCATCAAAGTGCACGGGTAAGTTCTGCAGCGTCAGTTTAAGCGTGGACGCGGCATTCTTTAAGTCGTGTACGAAAAAGGCCGAGATGGTTTGAAACGCCTCCAGCTCTTTGCCGAGCATGATTTCCTTGGCAAGGCGAAGATTGAGCAGGCTGGAAGCCACTTGATCGCCAATGCACTCCAATAACTCGAGTTCTTCTACCGTGTAGGGAACGCCATTGACGCGATCTGCCAGAATGATTAGGCCCAGGTAACGATCGCCTGCCAGCAAGGGGACGCCGACGCGATTTCCGCCTTCGCTAAATTGCGTTTTAGTAATCTCCCGCAAAGTCCGTCCCCAGTCCTCCTTGACTTTTTCCAAATCGAAAGCCTTTCGCATCTTAGCAAAACCCGGATCGATCGCGGGAAACTCGATCGTGTCGTCGCTCACCGCATTGCGTGCCCGCGAAGTCGAGGCTTCCAGTCTAAGCTTGTTCTTCTCTTCGTCGAAAAGCCAAACACTGACTGAAAGAACATTAAAGGTCTCGGAAATCAGCTTGGCAGATGCTGCGCATAATGTCGGATCATCAACCGCACTTGAAGTTGATTGGGTGAACTGAGTCCAGACACTCCGAAAATCGTATTGTGGCCGACTGAAATGGCGACTGACGAAACGTTTTATTCGCTGCCGGATTTTTTCCGAGAGCAGCAACACCGCCAGCAGAGCGATGGCGACCAGGACTAGGAAAGCCTGGAGCTGGAAAGACGTTGCGCCGCCGTAGCGCGCGACGATTTGCGCGAGGACACCGATGACGAACAAGTAACCGCCGGCGAGTAATACCGTGATCGAGGTGTGCAGGACCGCGCGGGAAGGATAGACGTCGATTTCGCGAAATCCGCTGCGGAAGTAACCGACACCTAGGAGCACACAACCTACCAGCAAGCCGATTGCTTCAACTTCGGTTAGCGAATTGTAGTGACCAGAAAAGACCAGCGCCTGGCTGCGCGTATAAATCCTCGCTCCAAAAATCACGGCCAATCCGAGGACAAGGAACTTGATACGCCATTGCATTGTTCCGACCGCGGAACGAAACGTCCGCTCAAGATTCATCAGCACCAGAACGGTGCCGACGAGAATCGCTACGTTGACTATCTTGCCGGGACTACTAAAACTGATCCATAGGCCAGTTGAATTTGGGCGCACCAAGACTTGAATGAGATCGCCGCGAAACCCCACCAAGGCCGCGACCGGCAACAGGCACGCGATCGCAATTAATATTCGCCAGCTACGAAAAGATTCGCCGGCATCGCCTCGCGAATAAGTTACCGCAAAGCCCAGCCAGATCGCGATCAGAAACGCCTTCAGAATCAGCGCCCACTCCTGCCAGAAGGCTAATTGTTCCAGGCCGATTAATGATAAACAAATTCCAGTTAAGACACTGTCCACGGCCAGCCCGAGCATCCCGAAGCCGAACCACCAGGCAGCCCCGCTACGGCGATTCCGCAATACTGCTGCCACGGCTAGAGCAGCGCTCAACACCGCGGCGATAAAAGCCAAGATCGATTCCGATGTCACAGCGGATGATTTGCGAGATCGCGCAATGAAGTCATTTCCAACGCATCCGATCAGGGAATGCCGGTAATTTTACTCCAAAATATGCGAGCGGTCGAGGATGATGAGTGCATCGCTCGTGGAGTGGCCAACCTGGCAGTTGCCCCGTAATCTGGCATCAAACACTTATTGAGAGGCTTGTCACGTATGAGAGCATGCAAGCACCGCGCCGATTTTTGCAGGGCTTTTGCTGCAGCCACCGCGCTCTCGTCGTGTTTAAACAGTGGCTGAGCCAAGAACTACGACTCGCCTTCGCCAAGCTTGGACGCGGCTACATCACTAAATCGCGCAAAAAAAGGCGCAGAGCGTCACGCTCTGCGCCTTTAGTGAGAACTAACCTAACTTAACGCAATCAATTCCGTCCGAATTTGGCGCGAAGACCGGCCAGTCCAGTCAGGGCCAAACCGAGCAGGGCGGCGGTAGTTCCGCTATCCGGGGTGTGATTACCTCCGCCTGGGCCAAACAACGTCCATCCGGACAGCCCATATTTGCCACCTGTGGCAGGAATCGTAATGATCCCGCTCAAATTCCCGACGTACCAAACTTCAGAGCCGTAATTCGGGCCATCGTACTTCGCGAACAGGTATGAATATAGTCTGGCCTAGTGCCGTGTCCGTGGAACCAAGGCTCATGCCAATCAAGTGGTTGACATAATTGGTTCGGTCGGCGTCACCGGATGGAATGCCGAATTCGACGAAGCCCAGCTCATGGGAATCACCAATGGTTAAGGCGCGCGCAGCAGTGGGCAATGCGACACAGAGGGCGAGGAGAACGGCGCAAACAGCGCCGAACAGTTTTTGATAGTTTTTCATATTGTATTTATAGTTTTTATTGAGTGCAGACCCCGCCCTATAAGCAAAGGAGGTGCCAACTTAGAAGCCGTAATAATAAGCCGTTCATTACGAACAGATTAAAATATTACGATTATTCTGGCCAAACTAGCAATTATGGAAATTCTGTAATGCTTTCCGACGCTTGTGTACGATTATTCGTCGCGAATACCACACCTAACCAGTTGATTAACAATACCATACGCGAATCCATAATTTCTGTAAGACGGTCCGACCAAAATGCGAGACCGGTCGTTGCAGACGTGCCCCCCTCAATCGACTACCGCGCCAGAGAAAACGCCTGAATGCGCCAGCCGCCGTTCTGCCGGTAAATGGAGTTGGTCTCCTGTAGAATACGGCTAAAACGTCGACTGAGGGACGTAAATTACATCGCCATCGCGGACGTAAAAGGGCTTGGTATCTTCGCCCTTTAACATACCGTGAAGATCGAATACCTGGCTCTTTTGCACGCCATTGACGATGCGATGGAGGCGCACGTGCCGGAGAGTTCCGTATTCGCTTGGCCCGCCTGCTTGCATGATCGCCTGGAACACCGTCGTCGGTCTTTCAAAGGTAAGTCTGGCCGGTTTCGCTACTGCTCCTGAGACCGTGACGGTCGTGACGCTGCCTTCCAAACTTACGGTCACTTCCGGAGTCTTGAGCTGCGGTTTATAGAGCTGAATTAGGTCGCTTTGTAGTTGCCCAACCGTCTTGCCGCCAGCATCCACTTCGCCTATAAGTGGCAAACTTAGTTTGCCATCCGCGCGAACTTTTTGAGACTGATTGAGCTCTGGCGCAGAAGAGAAGGTCAGTTTTACAACGTCGCCCGAAGCCAGAATGACGTGCCGCGGAACCTCGGCCTGGCCGGACAACGTCGTGCTGTTCACTTCTGTCTGGCAGCCGACAGCAAAGGCGAGAAAGATTAAAATACTAATGAACCCGGCCGCGTTATTCAGGCTTTTGACCTTGAGAAAAAACGTTCGCGGTCGCGGTGGCGCACTGCTCTTTGTCGGGCAACTCCATCCATTCATAGGCATTAAGTATCCGAGGGACGACCAACTGGCAAGCGAACTTACAAGGTCTTTTTTTGGTAACGTTAGCTAGTTCGGGGCCGGGAGAAGCCGCGGACCACGCGCGCCTCGCGTGCTTATTGCGACGCCTCGTGCGACGTACTGGATGAAAGGTTCGCCATCCCCGGGCGCGATCGGCAGCTTGTGAAGCGCGCTGCCCAAAAAAAGACAACGCGGCGAGAGCAAGCTCTCGCCGCGTCATGATGCAGGAACGTGATGAAGATTAAGCCGCTTAGCGCTTCTTTAGAACCAATCTACGGATTCCTTCCGCCGCCCCAAGTGCAACCCCGAGCAGCATCACAGTCGAACCGCCGTCTGGAACCCGAGCCCCAGCAAGAGAAAATTCAATCTGCTTTACCTCTTTGAAGTCACTCGTCAGGGTGACAGATTGGATCGTCTCTCCGTCAAGCGAGATAATTCCTTGCCGTGCGAAATCGTTAGGCCCGCCAAGGCCAGTTAAGATAAAAACTTGTGCGGGGTTTCCTTGATTATCCTGTACGGTGACGGTTACCGTCCCGTTCGCAGCGTCGTTCAATTGGCCACGGAATGAGAAATCAGCGAAGAGGTCGCCATTCTCCGGGGTAAAAACCAGCTCGGTCAGTGACCCGTTCTTTATCGGTTTGATATTCGCGAACCCGCTGCCCGTATTTACGTTTCCCGTGGTGTGGATGTCTACATGGGGAGCGGAGGAGTTATTCGCGCCAACGAATCCCTCGAAGTCCGAAACGTCCTTGTTCGCCACGTCAATGAAGAGCTTTTCTCCACCTGGGTTTGTGTCGACGATGAAAGTGGCGCTCGCCGATAATGTAAGGGCACCGGTTAAGACCGTCATCGCTAAGAGGTATTTTAATGATTTCATGTTAGTTCCAGTTTGTCAGTTACGAAGTAAAGTTGATTGCTGATTGCTGGATAGCAGTCCCCCTGCCAATCTCTGTTTTGTTAACGAACCTGCTGGTGCTGATCAGTTTAAAACCAGCTGATAATGCGGTGCTTAGAGCGACGTAAAATTTTTTAAAATCATAACTGACCGCGCCTTTCAAGTTTGCACGTAAACGTCAGGAATCCCGACGCCAGCTGGTGGCGAGAGCCGAGAGTTGCTATTATAAGTGCTTACGCGTCGGTGCCTTATTTTCGAAAGAAGCAGTCAATAATTTCCCGTAAAAATTCCCGACCTTTTCACGTGTAAGTATTATAATTGCAAGATATAATCGGCTTTCCATACAGCATCCGCCACCGCGCCGCTTACCTTGGGAGTGGGAAAAGCTCCGCCATGTTCCACCGTCCCGCCGTGGGAAAACAAAACGCGGTGAGAGCAAGCTCTCGCCGCGTATCATGATGCAGGGATATGCGCCGGAGAAACTAAAAGGGTTAACGATCAGGCGGCTTGCACCGGCGGGGCGATTGAGGCGCTGCGGGCAGTTTCATCCTGTCGCTTCAGTTCTTGTCGCCGAAAAAGCCACAACATGGCAAAAAGCGGCACTAAGGACAGCGCGAAAAAGACCGGACCGCCCCGACGGTGGATAACGCTATTGATCATATCCGGGCCGATGTGAACACATAACAGCGATATGACCAAAACGCGGAAACCGTTGCGCAAAAGGCCCAACGGAATGACCGCGCAGACCAATAGCGCTCGCCGCCATGTTGTGTGCAAGAACATGTTCGCTGCCAACAAGCTAGTGATTACTAAGACCAGGCTCGACCTGATGCCGCTACATTCTTTGGCCACCGTGATCGTTATTCCAGGAAGCTGAAAGAGCGTTCCGTTGCGCAGAAACGGGGTGCCGCTAATGAGAAACAACCAGTTCGCTACCTCCGCCGAAGCTTCTTTCGATGCGTTTTCCAGCAAATCAACCGCTGCCTCCGGCAATGGGATCATGAAGGCGAGGAAAAAGAGCGGGAACATGGCAGAGCGCGCCCATTTGTTCCCCAGAAATAAGAATATCCCGGCGATCACGAAACAGAAAAATGAGAGCGCTATCAGCGTCACGTAATCGTTCTGGCCGAGGTCGATAAAGTATTGGCTGGCTAACAGCGCGCCGATTCCGGCTGCTGCCGACAACAAAGCATATCCCCACGAGCTGCTTAGTTCGCGTGAGAGATGTTTCCATCGGATATATATCAGATAAGCGGTGACAAGTGGAATGAGCAGAATGTAGGAATGCACCTGGCTATGGGCGGCAAAAGCTGTGAGCTCGCGCAGATACAAAGCGAACGCGCCGCACAGGATCACCAGATAAATACACCAGCCAATTAAACGTTTATTAGCCGAGGCTGGTGCGTTTGAATGCTCGGTCACGTTCTCTGCAGTTGGGCTATCGATATTTGGTAGGTTCAAAGCCGCCCTCTGGTTAAACGCATCCGCGCATCAAGCACGATTTCAACTCAGCTGTGAATAGTGCACTGACGCAGGCTCTTCTTCTCATTCTATCGATCATGCTTTCCATATGTATGCCTTCGATGGCGCAATCGACGCCATCGCATTGCGGGTATCGACAACGCAATCAGCCCACTCCGCCAGCTCATGATAGTTCACTGAACTATGATTCGTCGCTATTAAGATCAGGTCGAAACTCCGAATAGTCGCCCGATTCCACTTAATCGACTTTTTTCCCGCCCAGCGCGCGTGTTCACGAGTAGGTTTAATCACCGGCACATATGGATCGTAGTATTCGACTTCCGCGCCGCGGTCCGCCAGCAAGGTCATGAGTAAATAACTGGGCGACTCGCGTTCATCATCCACGTTCGGCTTGTAGGCAATACCCAGAATTAAAATGCGACTATCCCTGACCGCTTTGCTGCGAGCGTTCAATGCGTCGGCTACGCGGCGAACCACGTACTCAGGCATCCAGGTATTGATTTCGCCCGCCAGCTCGATGAAGCGCGTGTTGTGTCCATACTCGCGTGCTTTCCAGGTTAAATAAAAGGGATCAATCGGGATACAGTGCCCGCCGAGGCCAGGCCCGGGATAGAATGGCATAAAGCCGAACGGCTTCGTTTTGGCCGCTTCAATTACTTCCCAGATATCGATTCCCATCGCGCCGTAAACCATCTTTAGCTCGTTAACTAAAGCGATGTTGACGCTGCGGAAAATATTCTCCAACAGCTTGGCTGCTTCTGCTACGCGACAGGATGAGACCGGCACCAACCGTTTGATCGCGATCGAATACAATGTCATTGCCTTTTTCAGACACGCCGGGGTAAAGCCGCCAACGATCTTAGGAATGGTCGCTACGACACTCTGTGGGTTGCCGGGATCTTCCCGCTCCGGTGAAAATGCGAGATGAAAATCCACACCCGCTTTCAGCTTTGAGTTCTGTTCAATAACGCCGCGCAAATCCTCTTCCGTCGTTCCAGGATAGGTCGTCGATTCCAGCACCACTAGTGCACCTTTCTGCAAATGCGGTGCGATCTTGCGGCCGGTTTCAACGATAAACGAGATATCCGGCTCTCGGTTCTTGCTCAGCGGCGTCGGCACGCAAATAATGACTGCATCGGCCTTTTGGATTCGACTAAAGTCCGTTGACGCGGTCAGCCGCTTTGCCTTTAAGACCTCGCTGATTGTCTTGGCCGCAATATGTTTAATGTAACTGCGACCGCGATTGACCTGATCGACCTTGCTTTGATCGATATCCAGCCCGGTCACTTTCGCACCAGAACGAGCGAACTGGATCGCTAATGGCAATCCAACGTAACCGAGGCCGACAACACAAATCGTCATTTATTCAGGTTCCAAACGGACCTCGTCCGCAAGACGTCAGGCCCTAGTAAAGGATCGATGTTCAGCCGAGCTGCGGAAGTCGAACCCGTGCCAGGATCGGCCCCAGCAAAGCAAGGCTCAGGAGAAGCAGGGTGCTGTCCTGGTCCGGAACGATGTCGCTCGGGACACCAGGACCGACGCCGAATGGAGCATTGCGATCGGAGTTGAACAGAAACTCTTCGCCCGTGATGGAGATAGATGGAGCCGCCGGAAGTTTCAGATCGAGATGGATTCCAAAGAAATCGAGAGGCCGTTGTAAATCTCCAGGCAAAAGTGGAAAGAGACCGGCGGCTAGCGATCCATTACTCCCGGAGGCGCTTCCTAACTTTTGGGGCTGCTCCAGCGGGTTACCATGCTTGTCGACCAAAAACCCTGTTCCGTGCAGGAAATCGACCATTCCGGAGCTATTTGTTTGCAATTTGAACAGGGCAACAAATGGATTGCTCGTAACGCTAAATAGCCGGACAAACTGCCTGTGCGAAAACCTGAAATCGAGCGAGAGGGTCTGACCGAGCAAGCCTATTCCGTTTAGCGCATCAAAAGAGTTGGTAACGTTGGAAGTAACGTGAGGGGGAGTCCCGAGGTCAAGGTCGATGGTGATCGCGCGGGCAGATCCAACCACTCCCAGGATCAACCCCGCGATAATTCCGGCAAAAAGGGCTGATGCTTTCACCGCACCATGTGAACTTAATGCCCTATAACGCATCGATAGACTGAGTCTTTGCATATAGTAATGGGGAATCTGCACACCACAACGTTAATTTTTTATTATTTCGATACTACTACGACCAAAGCTCTGTAACTGCAGTGATACAAGAGTGTCCGGAGGTCGCCAAGAATACAATCCATCGCCTCATCAATCAATTCGCGACGGCCGGAAGAAAAACTTGGCGTAGAGGTACGCGACGCCTTCAGTGACAACTTCTTCAACACCTTCGCTGTAGCGCCACCAATGTCTTGCATCGAAATCAGGACTAGGAACAGCAATCACGCCGACGGCAACATTTGATCCAAGAGCTTTTTCGAAGAGCAGGCGAGTGCGTCGAGCGTGAGTTCCTTCAGTTACGACGTTGATGCTCTGCACCCGCACATTGTGTTGGTGAAACCAGTCCCTCAACGCAATCGCAGAGCTATAGGTTCTATCGCGGCCGATGACATGCGATGGAACCATTTGAACAACATCAGCAGGAATGCCAAACTTCTTCGTCAAAATCTCCGCGCCTACACTCGCAGAAGTCTGATAGTCGTTAACATAGCCGCCGCTGCCGTTCTCCGGCCCTCCAGTGGTAAAGATGCCTCTATACCTACCCGATTTGAACTCTTCTACCGCCTTTTGCATGGCGTACCGCTGGATCCATCCCTCGACCACCAGGACGTCCGCATTGGTGCGGTGTGTGACGGCTAGAAATGGATGAATATTTAGGCCTACGCAGCAGGCGGTCAATGCGACCACCGAAGCCAGCAGCAACCAGCCACGCCAAGAGAGGCCCCAGCTTTCTTTCCGCCTTAAAATTCCCCAGAATTTTCGCGATGAGCAACTGGTATAGGAAGTCGGAGCCCCTCCAGCTGTCGTTGGCATTGATTTAATCTGCAAAACCGCGCGAATGTTGAATTAGTTCTGAGGTTAGCTCGAAGAATACTTATAATTCCCCGCCGCACTGCGATTTATCTTCCCTGGGGAACAGCCGGCCAGGATCAAGCCAGCCAATTCAGGCGTGGCGCGAACGAGCACCTGCCTGCTTTTGGTCGTGCGACGCTTCCTCACGCGCTTGTCTTATTCTCATCAGGACAAACTGTGGCAGGAGGGCTTTGATTCCCTGCTTTGCGCGAGCTTTCAGCCGTAGCCCAAGGCGCCAGCAGAAGAAAAACACGTCCGCGCCAAAGCAATACAACGGACCAATGATACCGTAGGTCTTGCTTCCGCGGCGAAGCAACTCACCACCGTTAGCCATCCCATTTGTCAGCGAGTATCCCCACTTCGCAAATCGCGGCTCATACTTTCTTGTAATATACAAATAATAGCTCTTAAAAAATGAATTTTTCAGCAGCTTTGACCACCGATCGAAGTACTTCCGATTGTGAGCCACACTTACCTCTTCCATCGAATGTTCCGGCACACGTACGCCTGCCGGAGTACGCCACTGGCTTACATAATAGAATTTATCTTCTTTTGGTGGTTCCGGCACACGCGTACCAATAAAGGCGGCAATTTCCGCATGATACCGGGCAGGGTCCGCAATGTAGTCTTCGTAGCTTAATTCGTAGACACGCTTCAAATACTTCTTGTCTTGCTCAAAAAGCTCATGGCAATGCAGCCAGTGTTCGAACATGCTGTGCATCGAAGTGATGTTTATTTTCCACCGCTGACTGGAAACGCTTACCGGGACGGGGTGGCGTTTGACGACGATAAAATAGGAGTTGGGAAATGCTGCTTGCAAAAAGCGCGTCATCAGAAGGTTTCCCGGAGTTTTTTCCACACAGATCCTCTTGCTCTTGTCCCAGTAGGCATGCCAGCTCGCGTGCAATCTGGCAACGTTCTCCGGCGTCATCAACGGGGAGTTCTCCGTCCGATGCGCGCGTGGATCAAAGCCAAATCTGCCGGCACCGCCAAGATCGGCCGCGACAGGGTAAATATCCTGTAGAAATTGTCCTTCATCCTGGAGCGCGCCGGTATTCTTGAAACCGGTGCAATCCTCCAGTCTGGCAATATTGCGACCGAGCATGCTGGTGCCACTCCGTGCCAGACCACACACGAAGACATACTTGTAGTCTGGGTTCGTCGATATCCTTGCTGGCTGATTTGTGGTAAGCATTTGCTCTAACTGCCGCCCGATCCGAATCGATGGTGGAAATTAGCCACTAGTCCATGCCTTGGGAATCATGTCTCTCGGAATTAGTGGCATGAATCTATCCCTGAGCTCACAGAACAGTCTCCGCGGAAGGGCGCGAACAGAGAGGGAGAATTGAGGGTGCGCTACCTCGCGATAATTCACTCTTCCCAGATCGACCGAAACGAATTCCAGATGGTCGCCAGGCATAACCGGCTGCGGCACGCTGCTCATCTTCTGGCCATTCCGCGACTGAGAGCCCTGTCTGACCAGGAATGTGAAGTTCGAGTAGCTATCGCCATTATTTTCCAAGACGTAGAGGCCCACATGCGTAATTCCAGGAGGAACGATCAACTGTATCCGGCAGGAATAGGGTTCAATCCATAACGTCGTGTTCTCCCGGAAGGTTCGAAAATTGGAGCGAAGGATTTTTTCCGGACTCTGCCACTGAACATCGCCGAGTGAATTAACAACCTCAGCCGTGTGGCTCAGCAGATCGAGCCCATCGACAGCGGTGTGATGATGCCCGACTGGAATAATTGGCTTGTTTAGGAAAGCGGAAATTACGATCGCGTCCTCGCAAGAAGAGTCCAACTTGAATCGAGGAATTACGGGAGCACTCCCCGCCGCGATTTCCGCCAGCTTGAGCCCAAAACAAGCATGGTGCAGCCGACGGTTTCCCTTACGGAGAAGATTTGTCGCGGCGCAAACACCCTCGAAGCCCGCCGCTAAAAGGGCAGCCAGGGATTCGTCCGTACAAGCACCGTGCGGTGGTGCCATCACCCGAGAGACGTGCAACCCTGTGTTTTTTTCGAGACGATCTATCCGGCGCAAACTTTGCGCTGCGAGGCGAAGATAATCCTTTTCCGTTCGGCTTCGGGAGAGTTCATGCTTACTATGGTCGTTGCCATGAGCCAGGAGCGAGAACTGCTCGGGATGCCGCCGAAATAGCCTAACTGCGGCGGGATGCGATACCCATGCGTCAAGCGGCACGGTAGCAAAGGCCACGTGAAAGCCACGGGATTTTGCTTCATTGAGCAATTTCTCGTAGCGCAAAAATCCATATGAAGGCCAATGGAGATTGGGATCATCGAGCATCAGGCACGCCCTTAAGGGAGGGTAGTCCCAGCCCGTGCCCGCCGTAACTTCTCGCAAGAAATGCAACAGCGGCAACACCTGGAAGAATCGACTCCGGTGGAAGTAGTCGAACAAAATGTCACCCGTCGCCAGTTTCGGCAGAGGAACAGAAACGACATCCAGTGATGAGGCCGGTCGAGGTCTGGCCACCCACACCGGGTTGCCTCCGCAACGAGCCAGAATTTCATCGCCTGGCTCAGCTCTCAGGCCGGAATATCCGGGTATCGGTTGGTGCACGAGTGCTCGGCCACGAAGCCGCCTGTCCAGGCGTTCCGACTGAGCAAACTCGATGCTGCTGCCACCCAGCCCTGTATCCTCGCGAGAAACTGCGCCCGCCAGATGGAAACATCGAAGGTTGCCGGCCGGCAATTTCCCGATCACCTCGTCGTCTCCGGAAAGACTAATCACTGCCTCCCCATCCCGACACTCCGCGATGTCGGCACAACTGACGAAGCTCACGGGTGTAAGCTTAGCCATCCCTTCACGGAGACGCGCGTCCAATACGTCAACCGAAGGATGAACACGAATAGTCTTCTGAATCATGTCATTCGCTCAGCATCCTTGGATTCGCGACACGGATCGCGTTGCGAAACAGTCCTTTTGCAACAATTAGCACGATAGAAAGGGGCAAGACTCCAACGGCTATGCCGCTTTCGGCCCGAGCCGCACCGATCTCGCCCGCGCTTGTCTGATTCTCATAAGCACGAATTGCGGCAGAAGCGCTTTGATTCGCTGTTTTGTATGCCACCTCAGCTTAAGCCCAAAGCGCCAGCAGAAAAATAACGCATCCGCCCCCAGGCAATATAAGGGCCCAACCACAGCGTAGGTTTTGCTGCCACCGCAAAGTGCTTCCTCACTTTTTCCCATCCCTTTAGTTAAAGAGTAGCCGTAGGGAGTAAAGCGCGGCTCGTATTTCCTCGCGATATAGCGATAATACCCTCTGAACGAGGAGTCGGTCAGCAGCTTTGTCCAACGGTCAAAATACTTCTGGTTGTGAGCTCCCGTAACGTTTTCCATGGCTTGTTCTGGAACCCGCAAGCCCGTCGGATTACGCCACTGGGTCACGTAATAAAATTTCTCTTCCTTTGGCGGCTCCGGCAAGCGTGTGCCGATAAAGGCGGCAATTTCCGCATGATAGCGGGCAGGGTCCGCAATGTAGTCTTCGTAGCTTAATTCGTATACACGCTTCAAATACTTCTTGTCTTGCTCAAAAAGCTCGTGGCAATGCAGCCAGTGCTCAAAAAGGCTGTGCAACGAGGTTATATTGATCTTCCACCTCTGGCTGGCGATGCTCACTGGGACAGGGTGGCGTTTGACCACGATAAAATAGGAGTTGGGAAATGCCGCTTGCAAAAAGCGCGTCATCAGAAGGTTTCCGGGAGTTTTTTCCACGCAGATCGTCTTGCTCTTGTCCCAGTAGGCATGCCAGCTCGCGCGCAATCTGGCGATGTTCTCCGGCGTCAACAATTCTGAGGTCTCTGTCCGGTGGGTACTTGGTTCAAATCCGAATCTCCCAGCTCCGCCAAATTCGGTATCGATGGTGTAGACATCCTGCAAGAGTTGTCCCTCGTCCATGTCTGCGCCGGTGTTCTTAAAGCCGGTGCAATTCTCCAATCTCGCAATGTTGCGGCCGAGCATGCTGGTCCCGCTTCGGTGTAGACCGCACACGAACACATATTTATAGTCACTTCGATCGTCGTTCTGCATCGTTGTAGTTCTTGTTTACGGCTTTTTCTTCAATTCTCGCAGCGTCTCGAGAAGGTGAAGTGCCACTTTTCGTTGAGGAGGAGAATTGTAAATGACGGCAGCAGCGGCAATGAGGCCAACCGGTCCGCAGATGACCAGTTGAGCAAGTGGGGCCAGGCTGCCAACCAGCGTACGGGTCAACCACGTCACAACAAAGACGACAATCCAAAGAGGCAAGTGCCGCAGGAAGCGCATCCACAAGTCCGTTGTTCTCACCGGACCACGTCGTCCTACAGCGAAGTAGAGGATGGGCAGTCTAACCAGGAGACTTGTCACGGAAAAGGCGATTGCCACACCCACTGGCCCGAATGGCAAGCCGACAAGGAATGAGGAAAACGTGACACAAGCGTTGATCGACTGTGCAGCCAACAGATCCCTGCCACGGCCCTGACTTGTAAATAACCAGGTGGACGAATTAGCTAGTGGAACGCAAAACGCTGCAATGGTAAACCCGCCAACAATCATCGCCGCCTGTTCCCATCTTTGCCCTAGCATTACCAATGTAAGAGGTCGGGCCAGGGCGAGGAACAAGCCTGTGAACAAGAACCCTATTAGGGCGATAGCCTCATAGACACGCAGAAAGGTAGAACGGTATCTTTCTGGATGCGATTGCAAACGGGACAAAGCCGGCAAGAAAACTGCGTTGATGGGGCTAAGGAATTGTTCCAGGGGCCGCATCAGTAAATCGCTTGCTCTGGAATACAGACCTACCGCGCCCGGGCCAAAAACTCGCCCGATTAAAAGATTGTCGCTACCCCGAGCGACCGAGGTAATGAAATCGCTCGCCGTTCGATTGGCTCCAAAACGTACTAAGGGCCCCACTCCACTGCGCCGGCTCGGCAACTGCGGCCGCCACTTCGAAATTGACCACGTCAGCAAGAATCCGGCAAGCTCGATCGATAAGCTCGAGGCCACCAACGACCAGTAGCGGAATCCCAGCAGCGCCATAACGACTCCGACAATCACCCCGGTGGTGAGCGCACCGACCTCTATCACCGCCATTGCTTTGAAACGCATCTGCCGTTTGAGTAAGGCCTGGTGTTGAACGGTTGAGCCACTCAGAAGGTAGGTTGTTGATAAGAGAAGCGTGATACCAACCAGCCGTGAATCCCGATAGAACCAGGCTAAGACCGGGGCCATGGCTGCTACCACCAAACTACTCACGATACTTACCGCGACATTTATCCAAAAGAGATTGGAAACTTGCGCATGCGTGATGCGTTCTCGTTGTACGGTAGCGATGGAAAGGCCGGCATCCTTAAAAACACGCAGAAAGCTTGTCACCGTCGTTACCATCGCTACCAGGCCGAAGTCTCGCGGCATGAGCAGCCGCGCCAGAACCATGGTAGAGACCAGACTAAGGACAAACTTGGCTCCCTGGGCTGACACCGTGACCGCGCCGCTCGAAATTGTATGCCCCTTGAGATTCCTTAGCAGATGGTCGGTTTTAAAGTGCTCCTGATGGCGATCCTCCTCCGGTGAGCACTCTGCCGGCCTGTCAGCAAGAATTCCGGTGTGTACAGAATTAGGATTTTCTACGTTCATTGCAATCGAACCGAAATGCTCAGGCGGGGGATTTGCCGCCGGATGGTCCAGTCCTGCTTTGCCCGATCACGCCCTCCAGACGAAACAAGCTCTTATCCCAGGACCGGATCAGAGAAGACTTACATTCATTATAGTAGTGTTTGGCTCGCTTGGTCGCTTTCCAGCCGAAAAGCTTTTGTATCCAGGCGTACTTCCAGGATAATCGCGGAGATTCCAGTTCACCTCCCATCGCTTTAGCAAGCTGCTGCGCTTGTTTAACGATGTCCGGACGTTCCGGATAAAATCTGAAGAGCGCCCTTCGGAGGTAATTCACACACATTGCCCGGGTTTTCTTGCTATCATCGAGAGAGCGCAGATGGGCGATTTGCAACTGCATGGCGAGAAAATGCCCCTCGATCTTCTTGCTGGAGAGGCCGATATTGCTCAGTCCCGAGCCGGTGATGCGATAGAATACTTTAGCGTCAGGCACAAAGCGGATGCGATCGCATCCTAGGATGGTCCGGCAAAAGTACTCGCCGTCATCGGCGCCTCCTCCCAGGAGCCGTGTATCCCAGGGCCCAGTTGCTTCGCTCAACTCACGACTAACAAGCCAAGTCGCCGGATTCATATGGAGATTTTTTCCCAGTCGCCGCTGCAACCATTCAAGCGGCGTCAGATCACACCATAGCGGCGTCGGCACAAATTGGGCCTTGTGCGTTCGAAAAATGAAATAGCCCCACGCCGAAGAAAGAAGCGTTCGTTTGTTTTGACACGCCTCTGCTACTTCCATCTGCTTTGCGATTTTATCCGGAGCCAGAAGATCATCTGCGTCGAGCCATTGAATGTAATCTCCCTGGCAAAGCTCAAACGCTCTGTTTCTCGCCGCACAAACACCCTGATTTTCCTGAGAAACGATGGAGACCCTCTCCGAGGCAAACTGTTGTGCAATTGAGAGGGTTTGGTCGCGAGATCCGTCGTTGATAATGACGACCTCTGCCCTGGGCCAAGTCTGGTTAAGTGCCGACTTAATCGTGTCGGCGATCCAAGGCTCAGCATTGTATGCTGGTATTAAGATGGACACCAAAGGCTTCATTGGAATGCAGATGACTTGGTATCGACAGGTTCGGGCAGACTCGTTTCCAAGAAATCTAATTCCACTAGTTCACAAAACAAATGTCCGATCGCAATGTGGCACTCCTGGATTCGGGCAGTGTTTATCGCAGAAACAGTAATTGCTACATCGACACATTTTGCGAGCATCCCACCATCTTTGCCTGCGAGTCCGACGGTTTTAAGCCCCTGCTTCCTGGCTGCCTGAACGGCGGCGATGACATTGGGGGAATTACCACTGGTGCTGATCGCAATGGCCACGTCATTTGACCGACCCAAGCCCTCGATCTGCCGCGCAAAAATCTGTTCAAAGCCGTAGTCATTGCCAACCGCGGTGAGAATGGACGAATCTGTCGTCAGCGCTACTGCAGGCAAGGCGCGGCGTTCTCCACTGAATCGGCCGATGAACTCGGCAGCCAGATGCTGCGCGTCCGCCGCGCTACCGCCGTTTCCAAAGAGCAAAAGCTTGCCACCGGATCGCAAGCATCCCGTAATCAGCGAAGAAGCCTCCACGATCGCATGCGCATTATCGTGGGTGACCTTCACCCGCAACTCTGCTCCTTCCTGGAGAGATGCTGCAACCTTGGCTAATGCAACTTTGGCGTCCATGATTTCAAGTCAACTTGCTAGGCGAGACGTCGCGATAACACCATTTTATCAGCTTTCCAGAAGACCCGAATAGACTCCAGTCGTTATCGTCGCGACTCTACTCCATGAATATCGATCATTAGCATAAGTTTTAATCTGCGATCGCCGACGCTCAAGCTGCCGAAACAATTCGCTTGCGAAGTATTGCTCGATTGCTCGGGCAAGGGCGGACGAATCCCGCGCCTCGAAAATTAAACCTGTTTCACCCTCGATTATCTCTTCTCTCAAGCAGCCGACATCGGCCGCGATCGCGGGCAATCCAAAACTGTACCCTAGAAATAGCACGCCGCTCTGAAAAATGTGGGTATAGGGCAAAACCAAAACATCCGCTGCTTTGAAATACAGTTCCGTTTCCTCGTCCGGAATGTACTCTATCCGTTCGATGACCCGGTCAGCGATGCCACTCTGCACGATAGCTCGGTGGATCCGACCCCAGTAGTTCTCGTCGCCTTTCGGCTTGCCGACAATGATTAATCGGTAGCTCGGGTCTGTCTGTAAAAGTTCCCCGAACGCAGTAGCAAGGTATTCGAGCCCTTTGTAAGGAGCTATATTTCCAAAAAATAGTATGGCCTTATCGTCGTTGACCAGTCCCAGGCGACGTTTTGCCTCTCCCGTCGAGAGGCTCGTGTTCAGGGTTGTGTTGTTAATTCCAAACGGAATGACGCTTACCTTGCCTGGCGAAATGCCAAATTCGGCAGAGAGCTCGTTCCTCATCTTTTCTGTGTGAACAAAAATGTGATCGCTCAATGTGTACTCACATTTTAGTGAAAATCGGTTCAACCACGAATCCTTTGAATCCCGCCTTCCCGCATTCACGTTATGAGCGGTTAGGACGATCCTTTTGCCGAGCAATCGGTAATACGCCACCAGCAATGTGCGATCAAAGAAGACGAATTTGTTAGTCCACAAAATATGAAAAATTTTTGGCCTTGCGGTCGCCGCATAACAAACAAGCCTGATATAATAGTTCAGGATTCGCCGCGCCTTCGCGAAGGGACTTACATTCGGGCACTGATCACCTCGTAGATTAAGAAAATTGATGCGGGCATTGTTGAGTAATTCCGGCACCTGCAGATCGTCGCTTCCAATGAAATCAAGCAATATTCCCTCGGATGTAAGCGCGGCTGCCATCCCGAGCGCATAAGGTTTATCTCCGCCCCCAGTCAGTAGTGCGATTTCGACGGTCGCACGAGGCTCATTCACCGCGCAGTCTTCTTCCTTAAGACGCAGCTCGCGTGGCCCCTGAGACAAGCGATCTGCGGAAGAGAATTTTGCTAAAGATCCATTCCGGTTGCCAGTCATTTTGCAATGCTATGATTTGGAACGATGCCAGAACCCTGAAGTTGGCTCATGACCTCGCGTAGGACCTCTTCAACAGTTATAGCGGTAGTTGCGCGCCGATCAAAACCCCGCTTATAAAAAAACTCTTCCAGACGCGGTGAGATTATTTTCTTTTGAATACGATAGTGGTAGATCTCCCACGGACTGGTGCAGTTAAACAGGGTAACACATGGCGTCTCGGTCCCAAGCGCGAAATGCATGGGTAGGCTGTCGCCACCAACCAAACAGCGATGGTTTCTAACATCAGCGAGGTGTTCGAGAAGCGAATTCCTTGCCGGCAGGACGTTAACCTTTAGGTCTTTCGCTTCAAGCTCATCCTTCAACTCCGCATAATAAGCCCATTTTTTCATCGGCCAGACTGGGCCGGAGTCGGCCGCGATAGCGACGTCTCCCATTAATCCAGTCTCGATTGGTTCAGGCAGCATATACTTTTCGCCAGTAAAGCAAAACTTCAGGCCCTCAAAGATCATCTCTTGATATGTGCGCCGATTTCGAAACTTGAGTTTGTCTGCGTCCTCTTTCCCGTACGCGCTGATGAGACTAAGATCGAACCAGGAAGCGGAATTTTTAGTGTATCGCAATAAATTCGCGGAATCGATGTAAGCACCAAAGATCTCATTGCAGCGGACGCTCTTCAGAAAGAGCGCGACGTCCATTGTGTCTTCCAGATTGATTGCGAGGTCATAGGACGCGCCCAATGCTTTGTTCCGTTCCTCCCAGGAAAGGCAGCGTAAGTTCTCGTGCACACCCTCGAGCAGAATGACATTCTTAGCCGCGGTGACCCAGGTCACATTTCCCTCCAACCGCTGCAGTAACGGTGTGCTACGCACTACATCGCCCGTCGCACCGAGTTTGATCACCAACACATTCATTATCGCGCGCTCAATCGCTACAACCGAGAATTCGGCCTATGAGATCAGTCCCGACCAATTGTAAGAGAGATCGCCGACCGTTATTATAGCGGGATTTCTCAAGGCGTCTTTTCCGTAAGCAAGTGGTTTGCCATCGAGCGAATAGACGCCGCCGCCCGCTCCCTCCACGACGCATTGTGCTGCCGCAGTATCCCATTCCATTGTCGGTAGATCTCGGAGGTAAAGATCGGCTTTGCCCTCGGCGACCAGGCAAAACTTGAGAGAACTTCCCATGCTTTGAAGGTGAGGGGCTGGCAGGCGAGACAAAAGTTGTTCAACCATCGGCCCGGCATGATCTTTACTGGCTACTACGGACATACCTGGGGATTTAGCCGGTCGCGTATGAATTCTCCTAGCCGGTTCACAGCCTATCGCCTGCCAGGATCCACCCTCTCTCACTCCATAATAGGTGAGGTCAAGGGCCGGGGCATGCACAATCCCGAGAATGGGATGCCCCTTTTCAATCAAAGCTATATTCACGGTGAACTCGTTTGTTCCTTTGATAAATTCCTTTGTCCCATCCAACGGATCCACCAGCCAGAACCGCTCCGCCTCCGCCCGCGGCCGCCTCTCAGCTTCGGCGGACTCTTCCGAGATGACAATGGTATCGGGAAGAATCGATCGCAGCGATTCTGTCAGAAAATCGTGCGAGGCCCTGTCTGCCAGTGTCAAGGGCGACGTATCCTCCTTTCGGGTTACCACCACACCGTTACGATAGAAATGTAAAATCTCCTCCCCAGCTTTCTTTGCCAGCTCACAAATCTGTCCGGCCAGATTCACCAGTTCTTTTGCTGCCTTCGGTGTCGTCATTCGATTCCCTCGAACAAGGCCAAATTCAATCACGCAATGGATGAACTGCAGGAGAGATATGACTTTCGCAGCGTCCGCCAGCGCAAAGCTAGTCTGAGATCAAGAACTGCGTGGTAAGCTTCGTAAGCCAGTCTCTCCGGAACGGAGAGCACGATACGATTCAGTTCCCCCAAAATTCGCCAACTCAGCCGTGTCTTTCCTCGAATTGTACGCATTTCGTCCACCCAACTCGAAACCTGACCCTCCAGAAGCTCATTGAGGCGTTCAGTGGGCTCTACCATCCGGTCGGCAATGTACCATTGCACTATCTCCGGAATCTCACGTTCGTGTTTAACCAAGCTATTAGTCGCGTAGACCTTTTTCCTGATTAAGTTTGGCGGCAGAGCCCAAGGCGTCGCAGCCCCAATATGTCGTAGAATGCCATTGACGTAAATCTCCGGATCGTCGTGAATCCGATCAAAGAAATCGATATGCACCGCCTCGCGTCCGAAAGCCTTTGACCAGATTTCTACCGTGCGCAGGTAGTCAGAAGATAATTTGTTACGGGCCTTTTCGATTTTGCGCAAAAACTCCGCTGGGCTGATTTGGCGCACATCCTTACGCTCCCAAAATCCACTTTGGTAAAGCACTTGAGACCACACGCGCTCGATCGGATGGCGCAAGGTCAGAATAATGCGAAGGCCCGGCAGCAGCTCCGCGATTCGATTAACCTGCCATCTTTTGAGGCGGGCATAAGACGGCGAAATCTCTCCACGGACCGGTCTCGGATCACCTCCATCCTCCGGTGCGAAGTGTGCTTCATACCAGTCCAGGTCGTGCTTCAGCATCTGAGGCATAAAGAAGAAATCCAGCTCCTTACTTTCACTCAGTTGTATATCGGGATGGCACTTAAGCGCTTCGTAAAGCCAGGTTGAGCCGCACCGCATCGAACCGATTCCCAAAAAAGTTGGCGGGCACCTCTGGCTAGGACCGCGTTCCCTCAACAAGTCGCTCTCTCGTATTGTATGTTTCAAGGCTGCTTCCATGCGTGTAAGTACTCGTGGCGTCGCTTCTAGAAAATCGCATGCCCGAATATAATTTCGGCATCGACAGCCTCCTGACCATAAATTGTTCTGTTGAGCGAGAATAATGATTCCATTGGCTTATTAGCGCGGCAAACTAACGACTAGCAGTAATAGACAAAGGCGGGTCAACGGCACGAGGCGACTCCCGTAACAGCAACCTCTCGATCGCTGCGAGGGTAAGCACGGTGTTGATCTCAAGCATGTAATTTCTGCGTCCCTCGATGTGTGCGTTGGCCATTTGAGCGAGAAAAACCGGATTCCAGAATCGCGCCTCCTGGACTACACGATCAGAAAGTGCCTCTCGTATGTATGAAGCTAGCTCCCGGCGAAACCAGCTCCGGTAATGGAGATACTTGTGATGTCCAAAGATTCTCACTCGCGAATCAATTTCGTCGAGAAACCGGTCGAAAGGGGAAAGCCAGTGCGGCATTCCTTCGTTGTAGAGATAATCGAGCTTGAAGCTCCCTTCAAAAAACAATCGTTGTAATTTGCCGGCAAGTCGCCCATCCTTACTTTCAATCCGCCGATCGGTGGGAATATTGAGTAACGCCCTCCTATTTTTTCCGACAACGCGCAGCGCCGTTTGAGCGGAGGTGCGGATACTTTCGGGCGCTTGGAATGCGAGGGCCACTATTTCGTTGTCAAGATATGGTGTTCGGAGAACGACTTGAGACCGTGAAGCCGCAAGGCTGCCAAACAGATTCCATGGCACGTTTCTGAAAGCCGCAGCCGTAACTGGATGTACCTGATCGGTTAGCTGGCGCGGCGCGGCACACACCGCCTGCTCAAAATCGGGATGAAACAATGAAGGCGATAATCCGATTGGCTTAAAGGTAGAGGCGCCTCTCAGGATCTCACTTCCAAAAAGCCCCGTGATGCGCACGGGCGCCAATTGTCGAGCCAAATTATTGAAGTAAACCTCGTGCGCACCTGTAATCCCGAAGTAACCATCCGTGATGTAGACGCTACGATCAGCATGATCGGCAAAATCTGAGAAAAAATCGCGCTCGAGGCGGAGGAGACGATGCGGAAGACCACACGCTCCGGCCACTTTGGCCGCAATGCGGTCATCCATCGTTTCTCTCGTGCGCCCCGTAAAGGTATAGGATAGTGGGCTTTCAGGATGCTCAGAAAGGCATGCCATGATCATGCGTGTATCCAGGCCACCGGTTAAAGAAATGCCGACCTTTGAATTCGAATCAAAATAGCGAGGCAAAATTCGCTTGAACGTCTCCTCGAACTGCGACTCGAAGGATTCAATCGAAAGAACTGGCAGACTTTCCCACGTTCGGACGTCGAAGTATCGCCGACTATCGCAAGTCCCTTCTTCGAAGGTATACAGCGAACCGCCTGGGAGTAACTGAATATCACGGAACAGTGTTCGCCAGTTGAAAGTACACCCGAAAACGCAGAACTGCGCAACACCGGACAGATCAAACTCTCTCAGTTCCGGAAGAATCCGGAGTAACGCTTTGGCCTCGCTGGCAAAATAAAACGCATCCGAGCCTTTATGCCAATAAATCCGTTCAGTTCCGTAGCGATCATTGAACAAAAACGCCTTCTTCTTTCTTTTGTCGATCAGCAACCCGCTGCAAAGGCCATTTAATTTCCCGAAGAACTCGTCGCCTTCATTTACATAAAGATTGAGTAGCTGACTTGACGAGTCCACAAAACACTCGCCGCTAAGAATGAGCGCAAGATCGTTCTGCTCGTTCAAGAAAACCTGATCCGCTGCAAAAGAGCCATCAAGCGCGACCCACCCACTGTACACGCCTATCTCCGGCACAACATACGTTCCGGAGGTATAAAATTGCTCGTGTTTCATGGAGTCGACCATCGACTTCACAAGACCCTCACACTCTCCGGGCCGCCTCTGACTGATGATTCCAACTATCCCTGGCATATCTGTTAACAGTTAAAACTTACCTCGTTGAAACCGAAGGCTCCTTTCCAAGAAACACATTCCAAATCGCGTTTCGCAGTGAGATTTAAGCGGGAATTAGCTCGGTCTCCGGCCGCCTATACAACCTATCCGACATCACGCTGGTTCTTCACAGCGCTCCCCTGCGGAGGCCGGAGAATGACGATTCAGTCGAAAAATGGGGTGGATCGCGGGATTGTAATCAAATCTTTCCATGCTTCTTTTCGTCAAAGTCGTAATGAGCCAGTTGTCAGAGGCTGATATGAGGGTGCGCCATCGAGTAGCCGCATTTGCGTCAAAAGCTTTAGGCTGTTTACCGGTCAAACTAGAACGCTGATGCTCATGCCGGCCTTTCTCTGGATGGAGTAAATCCTCCGTGAAATCGGCGTCTATAAACTTGCACAATGTTTTCAGAACCATATCGGGATCGGCGAGTAAATCTTCATACCGAAAGAGCCTATAATTGGGGAGGTGCTTGAATCGCATGTGCTGCAGAGATGTTCTGCGGTATTGAGCAATAACAAGCCAGACCGTCATCTTCCGGATCAACCAGGCGAGGCGGGGATGCTGCAGCACTCTAATCGCTGTGCCCGATGGATCATTTGTCTTCGACATCGCCATTGCTCTGGGATCTCGGGTAATATGAACTATCTTGCAGTCCGGAAACCATGCCAGCAATTCCGCGAGATGCCCAACGTCGACGGGAAACTTAACACAGGCCCTTTCGCAGTCGCTGAATTCGGTAATTTTCTCTATCAGTATTCTCGCAATCGCGCCCAGGCTTCGATCCGACCGCTTGATCTCGCGCGAGATTTCTTTCTTCAATTCGGGGTCCTTGACTACCTCGATGTTCTCGAATCTCCAGAAGGTCGCGTCGAGGCCTGGGATGCCTTGTTTCGAAAAGCACATCTCGACTATCCGATCCACGTTTTCATCGATGGACAGGTCACCGGCCTGCGTTTCAAGGAAATATTTGAAGTCTTTGTGCCTTCGTTCGCTGAGAAATCGAGGATCGGTCAGCCGCATTATTCCCGGACACATTACAATCAGGTTGTGCCACAGCGTGCTTCCGGCCCGATGGGGCCCAACAATAAATATAGGACTTTTCACGATGATTGAAGATACTTAAGCATTGATGAGGATTTTGCTTTTGACTTATTCGTCTTCGCGCAAAATAGAGCCGGCGGGAGGAATTGAACGCTCCACCTGTTACTTACGAAGTAACCATTCTAGCATTAAACTACGCCGGCAAACTCAGTACTTCCTACTTCGTTAATATCGCCATGGATTCGCTGGCAAAAGTACATCACTGGACCTACTAGGAAACCAGTTGTATCGCGGATTGCAGCAAAGCAAACTTGTCATTCACTCTCCTGCGCATCGATTTTATATCGCCTGTGGTAGACAGCACCTCTCAACCCAAGAAGGGAGCGGTAGATCGGATCGGGAATATAGGCTCGAATATTACGGTGCAGTCCCAGCTTAAGCGCAAATTTACCTTTGGTCGTGAGCGGAATCCAATATTTGGGGACCGACGTCTTCTGAAAGCCGTTTCGGATAAGAAAATCCGCTTGAGTACCTCGGCGCCATTTCGTGTAGGTCAAATATGAAAGACCGTCTTGACAACATAACTCTACGGCTTTGGCAATAAGACCATTGTTTACGTACTTCTTACGCGCTTCCAGTTTGGAAACGATGAGTCCGGGATTCGCGAAACGCTTTGGGACGTAGTTCAACTTGACGAAGCCGGCCAGTTCCGCTCCGTTATATGCCGCGATAAATTTGCTGCGCGAAAGATTTCTCGACAGCTCCTCTTTGACGGTGTCGAAGCTCTTGCCGTAGTGCCAGAATGGCTTTCCCCTTCTCACCGGGGTTTCATTAAAGATTTCCATCACGCCTCGGACGAAATCATCCGTCAGCGGCACCTCTTTAATCTCTATCCCGCGCTTCTCAGGTCGCTTCGCCTTCTTTCGCGTGTCGGAACTAATCTGATGATTCCACCAGTGCTGAAAATCCTTCAGTGGGATCGCAGAAAGAAGCTCAGGTTCATGATGGTAGGAGTAGATGGGCACCGTATCGGGTAGCCTCTGGCAGAAGGTGAAGAGATCTGGGACTGATACACATCTTTTCAGGCAGCTTATAACGACTTCGGGATCTCCGAGCTCATCATACCACTCGTCTCTGAGCCGGGCCACCGTCAGAAATCTGCCTTCGACTACCAGACGCTTGTCCTCGATCTGCACCCCAGGAACAACGACAGCTCTGCCGCGGTCATAAACAACATCCTTCGTTAGCGTGATCATCTAAGCGCAGGTCTTGCGTCTAACAGTTGAAGCGTAAGTCGCTTGGCACTATTTCCGCTCCTGCCATGCCGGCCAGGCGGAGAACGTTTCGGGTTTCAGGCGGGTGCAACCACTCCATTGACAGAATTGGAGCAGGAACCACGCTCCGGCACCGCCAATTCGAGTGATCGAGTTCTGCGCAACCAATGTTCAAACATCACGAGGCTAAACAGCAGCTTATGGTTATCCTGTCTCCCGGATTGGTGGTCTTTCACGAGCTTGTGTATCGGCTCAGGTTTGAGCAACTGAAACATGAGAGAGCTTCTGTCAATTAGCAGTTCCGAGAATTGGCTTTTCAGCGTCGACTGAAACCATTGATCCACAACGTTTACGGCAAAGCCGCGCTTTTTCCGCCTGAGGATACGCGGAGACAGGTAATGTTGGCAGACCTGCCGATGCAACCACTTGCGCGTCCCGTTGCGGATTTTGAAGTCTGCGCCGAGTCGTTGCACGTATTCCACCACCGTGCGATCGAGGTAAGGCACTCGGGCCTCAAGGCTATGGGCCATGGAGAGCTTGTCGGCATACATCAGCAGCTCGTCGGGAAGTGAGGATCGAATTTCAAGAAGTTGAAAACCACCCAGTTCATCCATGTGCTGCATCTGTGGTAACAACGCTCGCCAATAATCAACCAGTTCATGATCCTGTCGCCGCGGACGCAGGTCATCCTGAAAAAGCCCATCGATAACCTGTGCTGGGGCCAGAGAAAAAACGTCCTGATAGCGTTTTAGCCGGTCCTCAGTCCCGAGTGAAGAAACGCCGCGCTTCAGTGTTTCATTACGAGGCAAACGGTCGATAGCAAAGCCGACGCTCGATCGTAGACCCGCTGGCAACCACCGCCACCACTCGCCATAATGAACACCCAGATGCCGTTTATAGCCGCCGAACAATTCATCAGGTCCCTGACCGATCAGAGCCACTTTGACATCTTGTCGCGCGCGCTCCGAGACGAAGTACATGGGAACGATGGAAGAAGCCGCAATTGGCTCTTCCAGGCACTCTACGATTTTGGGCAGAGAGCGCTCAAACTCGCCTTGGTCGAGTTTTATCTTTATATGGCGAGCTCCTAAAATAGAAGCGGTTTCCTCCGCATCTGCGAGCTCATCGTCCTCAAACGCTTCTCCGTAACCGATCGTGTACGCCGGCCAGGGCCCACCTTGCTCATTCATCAGCGCGAGAAGCAGACCGGAATCAAGGCCTCCACTTAGAAGTATTCCCACTGGGACATCACTTAGCAGATGGCGTTTTACCGCAGCCCGGTACAGCTCCAGTAGTTCCTGGGTGGCTTCCTGATCGGTCTTCCGGGTCGAAAAGGGTCGAGGCACGTAGTTGTACCAGCGTTCCTCGCGACATTCTCCTCCTTCCAAAACCAGCATAGTCCCCGGCGCAAGCTTTCGGATTCCGCGAAAAATTGTCAGCGGAGAAGGGGTGTATCGAAATCGCAGGAACATGTTGAGCGCCACCGGGTCGACTTCCGGCCGCGATTCTTCCGCGGCTAGGACCGCGCGAATTTCCGATCCGAAAGTAAAACCACCATTGGAAATCCGATAGTAAATGAGCTTAATCCCCATCGCATCCCGGGCCACCACCAGTCGCTTGTTCCGAAAATCCCAAATGGCGAGCCCGAACATACCGTTGAGCTGATTGAGCACATCGGTCCCCCACTCTTTGTAGCCGTGAACGATCACCTCGGTATCGCAATTAGTCCGAAAACGGTGGCCGCAGCTCTCCAGTTCAACTCGCAGTTCCTTGTAATTGTAGATCTCGCCGTTGAAGATGACGCAAACGCTTCGTTCGGCGTCGAACATCGGCTGATGACCTCCGGCCAAATCGATAATGGAAAGCCGCCGAAATCCTAATCCGATCGGACCGGAGATAAAATAACCCTCATCGTCCGGTCCCCGGTGAGCGATAGTATCGGTCATATGCCGAACCGTTGTTGACTCGACCGGCTCGTCGCTTGCAAAATTAAACTGGCCGCAAATGCCGCACATGCTAAGAAAGAATAACCCGGTAAATTTCCGTTTAAAGACCGAAAAGTAAGAACGGAGGAGACCTCGCGAGGCTTCTGTCCAAATTCAAATCTTGGTTGATAAAACGGGCTCTCCTTGGATCAACGTTTGACCACGCTGGTTAGCTCGAAGGCGCTCAAATTCCGCGAGCGCCATTCCAACAATCTGATCCATATTATAGTAACGATAAGTGGCGAGCCGGCCAACGAAGGTTACGTCCTTCTCCAATGCGGCGCGCTCTGCGTACTTTGAATAAAGCGCTCTCGCGTCGGGCGCTGGGATCGGATAATACGGTTCTCGACCGGGTCCGAAATCCTGCGGATATTCCCGCACAATTGTTGTTGATGGAAGCTTTTGGCCGGTGGCGTGTTTGATCTCTACGATGCGCGTGAAGTCTTGCTCATTGGGATAATTCACCTGCATGGCCGGCTGAAAAAATTCCTGCTTCAACGTTTCCGGCTCAAATCGAAGCGACCGATATGGCAAATGCCCGAAACAGTGATCGTAATATTCATCGATTGGGCCGGTGTAGATAAGGTGTTGGAATTGCACCTGTGCGCACGCTTCGCGAAAATCCGTGTTCAGTCGCACTTCGATTTTTGGATTGGATAGCATTTTCTGAAACATCGGCGTATAACCATGCTTCGGTAGCGCTTGAAATTTCTCGGAAAGGTAGCGGTCGTCACGATTGGTGCGAATGGGTATGCGTCCGCAAACGCTGGGATCGAGCTCTTTTGCATCACGTCGCCATTGTTTGCGCGTATAGTTTTTGAAAAACATTTCGTACAACTTCCATCCAACCTGCGATACGATCACCTCCTCCGAATTCTTCGGGCTGTCGATCCTGACGCGCCATTCAGCAAGCTGCGCCTCCATTTCCTCCGTCGTAGAGGGCCGGCCTATCAGTTGCTCGAACGTATTTAAGTTAATGGGAAATTGCCAGTAGCGACCATGCGTCCATGACAGAATCTTATACTGGACTTCGCGCCACTCGGTGAATTGACCGAGGTAATCGATGATCCGCTGCGAATTCGTGCGAAAGTAATGCGGTCCATAGGTGTGAAGAAGCACGCCGGCGGCATCATAATGATCGTAGGCGTTACCCCCGATGTGATTACGTTTCTCGACGATAAGGCAGGTCTTGCCAAGCTGGCTGGCGATTCTCTCGGCAAGCACCGAACCTGCGAAGCCTGCACCGACAATAAGGAAGTCAAACATTCGTAACGCGCTCTGCTATTTTAGCTGGCATCCATCAACGCTCGGTCCTCTACCGTCTGTCGTCTGCCCTTCGCGGTTTCTCCTACGGCCTCCTCGCAAAGATAGTAGGCCAGGCAATTCAGAATATGCTGGACCACTCTACGCAACGTCTGTTCCAGTTGTGGAAATTCTCGCCGAAGCAGAAGGCATAAATTAATGCACTCCGCACAATCATAAAGCTCTCTCTTATATACAGTCAGGCGGGGTGCTTTTGAAAACGGCTTCGGTAGCCCGTCTACGTCAAAGAGATTGCGCAGGTAATAGTTCACCCCTTTCTCCAGCGCGGAGCGGATTTGTTCGTCGCCGGTCAATTGCCGAATCTTAGCCAGGGCCTTCATGACAAAGCAGGTGTGATAGTGATCGACAAAGTCGCGCACTTGATCCATGGCGTAATACCACGATCCATCTGCTTGTTGCGTGTCGAGCACGAAGTTCAGGTTTCGTTTTGCCCTCTGTGCATAATCATCGTTAGAAAATACCTGGGCTGCACTGGTCAGCAGAAAAGCCCGATAGGCCGAGGCGTTGACCACGCCTCCGACATCGTCAAAAGGAGTATAGGAGCAACAGCTTGCCCTGTCGGAGGTTCTGAATTCTTTGATGTCATTGCATGCATGCTGCGCAATCGATTGCAGGATCTCCTTCCACTCTTCGCGTTCCTCAAGCTGATAAAGCTGCAGGAATGCTTCATAAACATACGGCGTCGTGGTAATCAATGGAGTCCCTGCCTTAATCGTCCCATTCCTGGTCACCCAATCGAACGGATATCCCCAGGCATATTCCTTGAAGCCGGTTGAACGCGATCGCTTGAGCAGGTCGAGAAAATGAACGGCTCTTGCCAGATATGTCGGGTCGGCAGTGGCTTGGTAGAGAAAGGCAAAGCCCATCGCATAATGCGCATCGGCGATTGGAAAGCGCAAACGGTGGTGAAACAAGCGGCGCGCTGAAGGGAAAAAGGCTTCACAGAAAATCATGGGGGCTACGGCCACCGTTCCAATACCCTTGTTGCGGTAATAGAGTGACTTGGCCGGGCCGCCGAGCGGGCCGGCAAAGAAGCTCTGATGATCCCATGAGGTTTCGCCGTAGGTATTCAGCCATTTGGTGAAAGCAGTCAGGGCGCGAGATGCCCTGCCTGTTAATTTCTCCGATCTTTCCGTTACCTCCATCTGATCTCGAGATCTGCTCGCCGCGCAGTACTGCCGCCGGACCTAGTCGGATACTCTGACCTAGTTCCTCTGCGTCGCCACGCGGAAGCTATCCAGTTTCTTTAGCCTCAGGAGACTCCCGAAGATCGCCCTCAGCTTGTTCATTTGTTCCCGGCGGTGAAAACGCATCAACTCAGGCGAGATCGGTCTTTTTGTTCGTCGTAAAGCAGCCCAGCAATAGCCTGCCAGCAACGCCAAACCCCCTATTATAAATGGGCGTTTGGCGCTTCGATAACAAACCCGGAATAGCTCCCAGACGGGGGAGCCACCCAAGTAATAGTCTTTTTCGCCGTATGAGAAGAGCGATGCGACTATACCCCGTTCTGCAGTACCCAGGGAGCGATAATGATGAAACCGCTTCTCTGGAAACGAACACGTCTTCCAGCCTTTCATTCGGGCAGTCGTGACAGCGATCCAATCGATTCCCCCTGCTGGGTTACCGATGTAGCCGCCTATTTCTTCGAAGCACTGGCGCCGAAACAACTGACATCCGCCGGCAACATGGTTTTCGCCTTCAAAGCTGTCCCTGGCTGAGTCGTAACCATTCTCGACGAAAGGCGTTCCTGCCACTCCCAGCTTGGGATCTTCAGCGAATTTATCCATCAAAAACTCCAAATATTCTGGATCAAAGGAAAGGTCCGCATCCAGGTTCCCGATCACTTCGAACTCGCGCGAGCCCAATCTTTGCAGGCCGGCATTAAACGCATCAACCTTCCGTGAAAAGCTCCGCTCGGAACGTTGAGTCCGCCGGACCAATTCGATCCACGGATAATCGCGGATGTAATTCTCCACCAATTGCGCCGTCGAGTCAGTCGAAGCGTCGTCAACAATGACCCATTGTTCCGGCATGACGGTTTGACTCACAACGGAGCCAAGCGTTTTCTCAATATAGGCTTCCTCATTGCGCGCCGGTGTAATCAAGACGTATCTCATCTAGCTCGACGCAGATCTTCTCGTTCGATCAGTGATTCCCCCACGTGCAACAGGCAAACGACCATCAGAGTGGACTCTGTTGACTTCGTTATGGCACTCCTGCGCTTCGTTATCGGTATAGATCTGCGCAAATATCTGGTCCATAAGCCGGGCTGTTAAAATGATTTCCCGATAGGGAACTGGCACCGGAGTCTCACCCTGGATACTCTGATAGAAACGTTGGATTAGTTCTTTCATGCCAAAATCCTGATGAAGCCGCTGCCGGACGAAATTGATCACATTAACGGACGCGTTTCTGAGATATTCCCTGGCATCTTTTAGTGGTGGAAGAAAATAGGTCAAATAGCTCTTGTAAGCGCGGTTCTCCTTTCGGACCACGGTTCCGGCAATAATATCCGCGGTTATTGAACCGGATGGACCATAAATACGCAATTGATTCAAGTTTTTGACTTGAGTCGAGAAGCAAAACAACGCTGTTGTGTCGCTCTTGTCTCGAATCAGGACCCTTAACTCGTCCAGGACCTCTTTTGCACCAAGAAGCCGGAGCTGTGAGCTTTGATGGGCTGTCACGATAATCTCAGTCAATTCGTCGTCAAGAAATTCGACGAGTTTGGCAAGCCCATGACTAATGATGTTATGAAACAATTGGCCCGGAAGTCGTCGGACCCAGTGCGCGGGATTACCCAGGACAGGTCCCACGTAACTTATGTCGCCTAAATCGTACGACCAATAGCTTTCTAAATGGACGGGCTTACCCCCAAGAAATCCTGCTTTCGCTAGCCGACGCATTTCCAACATCTCGAGAGTGAACTGATAGTTATGGCCAGCAGTCATCTTCAAACCGCGTCTTTCAGCAAATTCAATCAACTCTTCCGCCTCTTCAGCCGTAACGGTAAACGGCTTTTCCAAATAAACGTGGCTCCCGAATTCAAGGCACTGCTTGGCGAGTTGGAAATGACTTTGTGGCGGAGTTGTAATGTGGACCACCTGCGGGTGAGTACTCTGGAGCATTTCCTGCACATCAGAAAAGCATTCGGAAATGTGAAAGCGCTCGCAAAGTTGTTTGGCCATCAGCAATTCTCGGTCGCAGACCGAGACTATCCTGCAACTTGGAATCCGATGTATGGCGCCAACATGTTGATCTGCCACCTTTCCGCATCCGATTATAGCTATGCGAAGCATCGTTATCTGCTCTTGGCCTCAAATTGACCTAAAAACGCTTCCATCGCCTTATCCATGCTGATCCGTGGCTGCCACCGCAACAACTCCCTGAGTTTCCTGTTTGAGTAGCGATTCCCTTTCCATTCTGCGGAACAACGGCGCCGGTTAAAGACCGCAGGCAGCTGGTAATTCGACCACTTTGCATACTTGTCCCAGAGCAGACAGAGCGCACATGTTACTGGATAGGGGATGGAAATCGAAAAACGCCCGGTTTTCTTGCGATACGCCCGCAGGAACTGACGGCTTGTGAGCGACTCATCGTCAACAACGTTGAATGTCTCCGCGTTGATGCCAGGCGTAAGTCCCGCCAGTACGATCGCTTCAGCACAATTGTCAACAAACGTTAGGGGGAGATGGTTGGATCCCCCAAGATGCATAAAAATTCCAAAAGTATCAATTCCAACACGCCCGCTTAAGTCTCGCTTGCCGGGGCCGAAGACAACTCCTGGTCTGACGATGACGTACGGCATCTCATCTCGCTCGCCGTATTGCTTGACCAATTCTTCCTGCTTGAGCTTCCCAAAGCCGTACGCATCACACCGTTCTTGAGGAGCCTCTTCCAATGGGCATGTTTCATCCAGGATGGCGCCTCTCTTTAAATTCAGGGTCGAGTAGACCGCAAAAGAGCTTACATTGACAAAGCGCTTGGGCTGACCGTATTCGAGAAACGCATCCATTAAATTGCGCGTGGCCAGGGCGGAGTTCATAAATGCTCCGGCGAATGATTTTTCCATCCCAGCGGCGAGATGCAGGACAAGCGAAACCCCTTCGGCCGCTTTTCGACAATCATCGCGCGAAAGTAGATCTCCTTTAATCAACTCTACATTTTTACCGGATGGACATTGCTCCAGCCGTTCCTTCAAACGGTCTAAACGGCTGGAAGGGCGGATAAAGCAGCCAAGATTGGCGAAGCCATATTCGAGCAAAATCTCAACGACTTTTACACCAATAAAACCACTCGATCCGGTGACCAAAATACGATCTGCGGGAGAAACGATGTATTTTAAGGTCATTACTTGGATTGGACGCGCTTTATATTCTGGCTTTTCTCCTTTGTTGCCCAAAAACTATCGTTATTTGAACCAGCAGCGAGGTGCTTGGAAGGAGGCCGTTGTGGTTGGAATTTGTTCCGCTAATTGCGCAGTTTTGGTCGTACGCGTTACCCGCTTCGCATTTGCGCAGCAACGCAATATTAAAAGATCGTGCCGCGGACGATCACCGCTAGATCCGAAGCTTCGTCGCAGGTCTCTCGGGCTTGACAATCACCGCTTCCGAAAGCGAGTACTACGCAATCGCAGTCGCACCAATAACTATTGCCCAGAAACGACAGCAAGATTAGTAGGCGGAGCTGGGCCGGTCAGCGGATGCGGATAAGTGTAAGGCTTATAGTTAGGCATTGGCCCATTATAATAGTCGCGATTCTCCCGAAGGGTTGGATGAGTGCTCGAGACAGTCACTGGGCTGCCGTTTACAGTGTTATTCCAACAATAAACTGGTTCCAACGCTTGATTTGGCCAAGCGATTCCTCCCGCGGCCTTGTTAACGGGCGGATTACCTGCAAGTAAATCGCCCTTCCCCCGACCCGGCTGATCCAACGCAATTAATACCTTGTAAATTGCATAACCGTTTCCTGTGTTGAACGTCATCGCTGTGCCAGCTGAACCGGCTCCGATGGTACTATCAACATGAAATGTAATCGTGTTGGCCGTGTTTGCGGTTATGTAAGAATTGTAATGGTCGCCGTTAGACAAAGTTTGCGTCGTGTTCGTTATGCTATAGCCGACCCATTGATTAGGCACCCAATTTTTTGTCTTGTCGATGAGCGTACCAGCTCCATTCCCACCGGTGTGTGTCCCGGAGGCATAAAGGCCATGGGAATCGTTTGCATCCCAGCGATTATTGCCATTTGCTCCGCTTTCCGCGCTACCGGCCCAGGTATGAAAGGGGTAGTATTCTCGGAAAACATTTAGAGCTATCGCAGAGTTGTTGAACGCCCCAGTATAGGTGTTGTCGTGATACAAAGCACCCCCTCCTCTGTTCTGGCCTACCGTGGCTCCAGTCGTGAATTTGAAAACGTTGTTATAAATCTCAACTGCCCTGGAACCCCTTAATCTGCCAGGAGATTCCGTTCCATGATTCAGAGGAAGGCAGTTATTAAATGTATTGTGTCGAACGACGTATCGGCCCCCGGCGTAACAATCAATACCATTGGTCTGCTCTGTGCCATGATTGTTGAAAACGTTGTCTTCGATAAAGAGAAATTTTTCACTTCCGAAATAGGCGGGTTCAGTCCATGAGCCATCGCCAAAATTGTTGGTCCCGCCTCCCCAAGTCGCGTGTTGTACTAAAATAGAGCCAAAGGCGCCTGCGCGTGTATCGAAAAGGCAATGGTCGATAACCCCGTAGATCCATCCCCCTATATGAACTTCTCTATCAATAGGCTGATCAAAATGAATGTGATCAATCCGATAGGCAAAGCAGGTCCCCTGAGCATTGATGACAGCTCCGCTGATAGGTTTTGTCGTTCGGGTCCCAGCTTTAAAAGTAAATCCGGTAACACGAAAAGATTGACCGGTCGCCAGCGTGGTATTTATGACCGAAGCATCCCCAGTTTTCGAACTGAGCGGAACATTGTCGGCGATGATAGTTCTGTCGATTCCAGCTCCCTGCAAGGTGATGCCCTTGGTTATATTTAGGGTGGCCGCCCAACTGGCAGTTCCAGCAGGAACTGTGACGATATCGCCGGGCTTGGCCAACCCAATGGCCGTGCTCACATCAGTGAATGCACCGCTTTTGGCGGCAACTGTAGCAGCGTCGCCCGATCTGAGAGCAACTAAAAATAGGGCCGTTGCGAGGGCAGCGTAATAAGGTTTGGTCTTGCAATTTCCTGTGGCAATCATGAATTGAATGTGTTGAAAATGGTGTGGGTGACGTTTACCGGTGATTATTCCGAACTGCAAGCGTTTATAAGTATAATAATACCCAGCAGTCGCTGTGCCAGGGCTTTGCCGGTACTTGCTCGGGATTACGCCACTCATGGTTCCGCCGAAGCCGAACTCCGAGCCTTGCGGTTGTGAGACGTTTCCCCGCTCACCAAAGGATGCGGATACGCATAAGGCTTATACCCTGGCATTGGCGTGTTGTTGTAATAGTCGCGGCTTTCTTGAAGCGTTGGCACCAGGCCCCCGCTGATATTCACCTCCGAGTCGCCCATTTTGTTATTCCAAGAATAAACTGGTTCAAGTGCCTGATGCGGCCATCCCACTGGACCAGGAGGATTGCCGGAAATTAAATCGCCCTTCCCCCGACCCGGCTGGTCCAGTGCGATTGATACTTTGTGAATTTCATAACCATCGCCAGTGTTAAAAGACATGAATGTACCTTGGGAGCGGGGGCCAATGGAATCATCCAACTTGTAGGTAATCGTATCGTTCGTATTCGAGGTGATGAAAGAGCTGTAATGCTCCCCATTACGTAATGTTTGGGTCGTGTTGGTGAGACTATAGCCAACCCATTGATTCGTTTTCCAGCCGGCATTTGCTACTACCAGTGTCTTTGAAGCATTTTCACCGGTATGTTTCCCGCTGGCATAGAGACCATGGGAGTCGTTTACATCCCATGGATTAGTTCCGTTGGCTCCCCCAAAGACGTGGAAAGGGTAAAATTCTCGAAAAACCTGAAGGGTGATCCCACGGCTGATCGGAACCCCTGTATAGGTGTTATCGTGAATAACAGCTGTCCCACCTCGGAACTGGCCGGCGCTCGCAGGGAAGGTGAAATGGAACGTGTTATTGTAAATCTCAATTGCCCTGGAACTTCTTAATCTCCCACTAGATTCAGTTCCGTGACTCAGAGCAAGGCAGTTATTGAAGGTATTGTAGCGGCAAACATATCTGCCTCCTGCAGAACAATCGATACTGCCGTTGGTCTGCTTCGAGCCGAGGTTATTGAAAATGTTGTCCTCAATGAAGACGAATTTTTCACTTCCAAAATAAGGAGGCTCGGTCCACGAACCATCGCCAAAGGTCTTGCCACCCCAATTCGTGTGCTGTACGAGGATTGAAGCCGATCCTCTTGCCCGTGAATCGAAAACGCAATGATCGATGACCCCGTACATCCATCCGTTGATGTGGATCGAACTTCGATAAAGCTGGTCGAAATGACAGTGGTCAATTCTAAATGAAGAGCACGTTCCTTGAGTTACAATGCTGTGTGGAACCTGGCCACCACCGCGCTCTCTCACTACTGAGCCGGGGCGGAAAGTAATTCCAGTCAAGCGAAATGATTGATGGGGCGTCATCTCAATGCGGAAGATCGACTGTGCGCTGTTCCCTCTTCCGCCCGGCTGGCCCGGCAATGATCCTGGCCTGGCAGAACGATGCATTGGTCCAGAAGGTTTTCCCTGCGACCGGTCAGCCGTTTGCTGCCGAGGTTCTGTCGCGACGGGGATGTCGTCGAGGATGACTGTCTTATCGTTTCCGGCGCCTTCGATTGTAATGCCCTTTGTAAGAACGACGGTTGAAGTCCAACTGGCCGTTCCAGTGGGTAGCACGACGGTGTCGCCATCCGAAGCCGAAGCGATAGCCGAGTCAACGTCCGCTACCGAGATACTTCTCGCTTTAATCATGTTAGCAGCCAAGGAGGCGTCGCTAAAAGTGCTTAAGAACATGACCAATGCGACCATGACGCGTCCGTCGCAAAATCGTCCGGAAGAACTTCGGTCCCGAGTTCTATTCGTTGACATAAACGAACTCCCTCGCTTCTTCGGAGTCGACGGCCGCGCTATCTTCTTCAACCGGTTCGAAGTGAATCCGTCCGTAATCGATAGCAATGACGTAAAACATGAACCAAATCAAACTAAGGCCCTTGAAAGTTGCTTCAGTCCAGTTGTGAGCTATTACGGCAATTAGAAAGCCCAATCGGAACCGGCCCCATTCAAAATTCCCTACTAATTCGAGCCTTATTTTGCAGTATGTAGCAATCAGCAGCCCGGCAAGCATGAGCAGCCCAACCCATCCAAGGTTCAAATAGGTTTCTAAATAACCATTGTGCGCTTCCGTCGGGTGCCACATATGCGCTTCCCACAATTGTCTGAGCCGATCTCCCGACCAAAAGCTTTCAAAACCGACACCGAAAATCGGATTGGTATGAAACGCCAGTAGCTCGCCCCAAAGATTTTCCCTTCCCTCGATGGTGGAGGCGTGTCCAGTCAGGTCTATTACCCACTCAAAAATTCCAAAACCCAACTCCGCGACGACCAAGGTTGCAACGGCGAGTGCGATATACAGACCAATAACCCGTTTGTTCACAAACCGCAGCTTAAGGACGACTAATACAAAAATTCCGATTAGCAGCGACAAGGTTGGAGTCATGCTATGTGCCTTGCGGAGAAGGTAGCCAATCAGAAACAAAAAGCCCCCGGTTAGGAATAGCTCGTTTCGCCAGGCCTTGTCCCACCTGTGGCGCCAAATTTGTAGCAACTGCCAGAAGAAAAAATAACCAAGAACCATACAAACGGCGCCTAGCCCGTTTTTGTTGTAATTAAGGCCTCTGTTGCTAGCCAAGCCTGTGAAATCGTCGTAATGCCGACCTATGCTGTCATAATATTTAATCACCAGGATGGAAAAAGGGACCAGAATATATGCGCTTCTTTGTATCAGCCTCTTCAGCGCTTCCGCAGGATCCGGCTCAGTGAAGAGGACAAGGACCATAACGGGATGACCAAGAATCTTGATCCACCGCTTAAAGGCAGTGAAGGGAACATCCGACCAAAGAACGGCGAGAAAACAGTAAAGAAGGAACGCGATTAACCATCCGTTGTTTCGAAAGAATTCCGCGAAGTTGACCTGCCTCCTATTAAGAATATAACAACCCGAAACAATTAATGTGAAGTAGATGAAAGCGTCAATCGGAGTCCCCTCATCGGTGGTAGAAGATGCCGCAGTAAGACCAAAAATATTTAGCCATTGAGATACGGGTCTGGAGCCGATGAGCAGGACCCACAGAACCGGAATCCACAACGCGCCCGTGACATGACGGGTTTCGCGAAAGTCCCGCCGGAAAAGGAAAGCAGCAAAGCCGATTGTAAGGAAAAGGGCTAAGGTTGGAGGCATTTGTTTAAAAAATGAACGACGATGATGGGTTTGACCCGCCGGTGAGCCGTTCGTTAACTCCGAAGGTGCTGCTCCTCTCCACAGAGGGCCGTTGGTCGATCAGAAGCCAATCCTACTCGGGCATAGGTGTCTAGTTCAACGCCTCCCAACAGGGTCGCGAATTCGTCACTCATAAGATATGCCAATTCGGAGGGGACGAAAGGGTGCGTCATTAGCTCAACGTTACTTGACCTCGCCAATGCTGCGACACGATCCAACTTTTTGTCGCCAATGCTTTGCGTCAGGTCAAAGAAATAGTCTGCCAAACCATATCTGCGGGCAAGCCATCGATCAACGAATCCACGATAAGCGCGGTTTAAATAACTCTTTTCGCCGGGCCAAAACGAGAAGTTCCTACGCATTCTTACGCCGACTGGAATCATTCGACTTAGAAGGACGTTCGCACAAAGGTGCATGTGATGATGCCCATCAATGTGTGATGGCGGTTTGCCGAAGAGGCGTTCGAACTCTTCCATTTGTGCTTTATAGGAATAGAAAAACTCTTTTCTCAAAAAGGGATTATACACCAGCTGCGAATACTTATTTTGCATCAAGAAGAGTGTTACCTTGCTCTGACAGGCCTCAAGCATCCTGGGTACCGAATGACCGGTGAACTTCTCTGCAAAGTTGAGATGCAACCCGACATCGATTTCACTTTCCCTTGCCAGTTCCGCCGCGCGCTCGGAATCCAACATGAAAACCATTGCACTTGCAGATGTGATTCTTCCATGTTCGTGGCACTGTAAGGCGGCATCGGTCTCCGCGCGCGAACGGCCCCAGTCGTCAGCATTTATAATGAGCATTCTATCGGAACTGGCTCCTTATCGGTTCCCTGGCGCAGGCGCGGAGCGGGCCACTTCCCGCCATCCTTCTTGGCCGACATTCTTTTCCTTGAGCATGTTGGATTGGATGATGGCTTGCAAAAGATCGGAAGGAAATTTGTCGAGCAAAATCGCGATATTCGGCATGACGCAGTGACCGCCGATCACGCCAGGAAAATACTTCACCGGCGGAAAGAATTTGATCTCCTCGTAAAAGGAAACTACCTCGTCATAATCAGCTCCAAGCGCCTTACAATAGCGCTCGACTTCCTGCGCCCATGCAATCATTACACCGAAATAAGTAGTCTCAGTAAGCTTTGCAATTTCAGTCGCTTCAGGAGAGCGTAGCAACGTTGTCCGCATCCCGACGCTCTCGAAATGTTCTAGCGCACGCGCCCCCGATTCCGGAGTGAGCGCCCCGATGAATTTCGTATAATAAAGCATTTCCTCCCGCATGCGGGCGTGTTTGCCACGAATGGGACTGTTCACCACGGAAGCGCCCGACTCTTCTGCAATGCGACGGGTGACACCCGGCGGAACCGTGCTATTGACGATGGTAAGGGCGGGCTGGTAGTGCCCAATATATTCCACTACCCGAGCGACAAATCTTTGGTCGCGAAACGGAAAACAAACGTGCATCACATCGCATCCGTTGAGAGGCGCGGCCAAATCGATATCTACGCCGAAAACTTGATGCCGGGTCTTCATGATCTCAAACAACGGCTTCCCTACTTCGCCAAGACCGACGACAACTACTGTTTCGCTCACCTGCGCTGGTTTCAGAATAAGTCTAAACGTTAGCCAACTTTGCCGCAGTTGCCCTGGCGGCGGATAGGCCGGTAAGGCCGCGCCTGGTTTGGTCAGCGACATATTCGATCATTTCATCAGTCATTTCCGGAAAGATCGGAAGAGAAAGGATTCGAGATTGATTGCGGTAGGCGGCGGGAAAATCCGCCGGCTTGTGGCCGAGGTAAGTGTAAGCCGGATAAAACGGCAGAGCTTTAGGATAGTTCAGGGAGGTGGTTATTTCAGAGTCTGCCAACGCTTTTTTCAACGAGTCGCGCTTATCCGTGGCAACAACATAAAGATGATAAACATGGCTTCTGTCGTCCCCTACTTTGGGCGTAGTCAGGCTATCGGCGCCGCGTAGCAATTCATTGTAACGTGCAGCCACCCGGCGCCGGGCAGTCGTCCATGCCGGCAGATGGGGCAGCTTAACGTTTAATATTGCCGCTTGCAGGCCATCCATGCGGCTATTGATGCCTTCCATTACGTGTTCCCCTTTCCCGCCGTGGCGAGCAAAGGTCGCTGTCCAATCGGCCAAGGTGTCATCATTCGTTACAATGCAACCAGCGTCACCATAAGCTCCCAGATTTTTGCCCGGATAAAAGGAGAAAGTAGCTGCATCACCAAAAGTTCCGACGACCTTCCCTTTGTAGGTCGCGAGATGCGCCTGCGCGCAGTCTTCGATGACCCAAAGATTGTGCTTATTCGCGATCGCCATGATCTCATCCATGTCAGCTGGTTGACCGCAAAGATGGACTGGAATAATTCCGACAGTCGCTTTTGTGATCTTGGATTCGATCAAGCGTGGATCGATATTAAAGGTATCTTCTTGTGTGTCGCAAAAGACAACCCGACCTCCCGCTTGCGTGATCGTCTCCGAAGTTGCGATCCACGAGTGCGCCGTCGTAATAACTTCGTCACCCGTTTTTACGCCTAGCCCGCGCATCACGATGTAAAGAGCGTCCGTCCCGTTAGCGCAGGAAATGCAATGTTTTACTTTAAGTGTCTCAGCCCAGGCCTGTTCGAAGGCATCGACATGTTTGCCGCGAATAAAGGCGGATTGCGTAATTACTTGAGCAATAGCGGAGTTAATTTCCGTTTTAATGCTCAGGTACTGAGCGTGCAGATCAACAAAAGGTACTTTCATGAATGTTCGGTTATCGGCCGGAGGAAGCGGGCTGGGTTTCCAGCGTAGATGCCGGGCTCGTTAATTGGCTTGGTTACAACGGACCCCGCGCCTATCACAACGTGATCGCAAATTGTGACCGGCATAATCGTCGCGTTCGTGCCAATGCTAACGCGATTTCCAATCTGAGTCTTACGCCAAAGGTCGCGGTTCCCACGCGCCGGACCCCCGATTGCAAACGGGTCATTGATAAATTTTGCACCATGCGAAATAAAACAATCATCGCCGATGCTAACGAGTTCGCAGATGAAAGCGTGCGACTGAATTTTGCAGCGTTTGCCTATGATCACACCACGCTGAATCTCAACGAACGGCCCAACAAAAGTGGAATCGCCGATGATGCAGTCGTAAATATTAACGGGTTCGACAACAGTGACGTCCGTCCCGAATCGAACGTTTCGAATCCCCGCCGACCGCAAGGTAGGACCAGTCATCCTGCGGCAACGCGCTCTCCATTCACGTTGACAGGACGCGCGCGTTCCAAGACGGAAACGACGTTACGGGCGTGACGAAGCCCGGTCAGCGGCGTTTGCGCTGTCCGGATGCATTCGACGAAATGTTCGGCTTCAACGCGCAGCGGCTCGGTGAATTTAATTTCGGGTAAAACGATGTCGCCGCTACGATAATTGAATTGCGCGCGTTGCGGATTATCGAAGTCCATATTCTCGCCCAAAACCGCTTTGCGATCGATTCCTTTGTCGTAGATCGCGATTTTATTGTCTGCGACATCATCGTAGACGACCATCTTGAGTGAGCCAACCACTATCATCTTCCGTACCTTTTGTGGATCGAGCCAGCTCACGTGAACATTGGCAATGATTTTGCCGGGATATTCCAGGTTCAAAAAAACAACGTCATCAATCCCATCCTGCATATAGGCCATTCCCTGACGCCGCACCGCAACAGGTTCGACGTCATCGAGCCAGTATTGAATGATGCTGACGTCGTGCGGGGCGAAGTTCCATAAGGCATCGATATCGTCGCGGATGCGGCCAAGATTGAGGCGCTGGCTGTAGATATAACGGACTTCGCCCAATTCTCCTGCGTTAAGCAACTGCTTCACGTAGCGCACCGCCGAGTTATAGACAAAGGTATGTCCAGCCATGACAATAAGGCGCTTGGCATGCGCATGCTTCGCAAGCTCGTCCACCTCGGATACTTTGGTCGCGAGCGGCTTCTCGACGAAGACATGCTTGCCGGCGCAAAGTGCACTACTGGCCAACGCGAAATGGGAACCTGCTGGAGTTGCAACGATAATCGCATCAACTTCCGGGTCGTTAAGGACGGCATCGGCGGAATCAACTGCCGAAGTGCGGGGAAAGTTATTTTCAACGAAAGCGCGACGCTCCGGACTCGAATCGACAACGTATTTTACCGAACAATTCGATAGAGCAGAAAAGTTTCGTAGCAAATTTGGACCCCAATATCCACAACCGATCTGCGCAAATATTAAAGGTTTCGATTCCATGGCTAACGAGAATGAAGCCACTTTCCGTTAACGTGCCATCTGATCAGATTGCTCGCGCAATTTCCTTTGCACCATCAAGAAGGACTTCGGAGAATGAGGGATCAGTGGGGCGATCTTTCGCGGCGCATGACTGCGATCGTTGTTCTCCATGGTAGGAACGAATTCGTAATCCCGGGAGGCCAGCTTCGCTCCTGCCTGAAGCTAGCGCCGCCTCGCTCCCGTTGGTTCCGAACGTCACCTCTCGTCGACGCCGAAACCACCGCGCCGCTTCGGCAGCGGTACAGAACCATACCCCGGCCGATTCGAGCTTCTCGACCAACTCGGCGTAAAAATCGTCCCACAATCGTTCTGGAGCAATACTTCGGTCATGCCAATTAACCATGAGGAGCCCTCCGAATTGTCTCATATTGTCCACCATATCATTTACTCGCATCATGGCTTGTTTCGGAGACAAGTTCAGATGGGCCGGATAGAAGAGGGCCGTATCCATAATGTGCAACGGCAGTTCCAGCAGACGCTTTGTCCCAAACGGTCTGAATGCCTGTGTCGTGCCGGCACGATAACCAACGGTCTCGTTGTAGCCTACCGTGCTATCGTACAAAAAGCCCGCCTCGTCGAGTTTTCCCGCAGATTCGGAGTCGAAAAAGAGCCAATGCATTCGTACTCCAACCTCCGGGTTATGAGTGAGCGCTTGGATTTGCTCCCGTTCCTTTCTCGCTTCAGCAGTGTCACGCCACGCGTCGATTCCGTGAACGCCAATTTCTCCGCGATGTGCCAGAATCTCGTTCAGACTTGTTTGTAGTTGCGAAAGATCGTAGCGAACGGCGCGCCGCGCCAAACGCGCGCCGCCTGCGGTCGTTCCTGCTTCACCTTTCTTGGGAACGATGAAAAAGGTGGAAGCGTGATCCAGTTCCAGATAACGTTCGAGCTTGCTCCAAAAATCGGGCAGTATCCTGAGGTAGATCAAGGGGAGCGACAGAATCGCTAACCAATTACGAGCAACTTGCCGCAGCGATTTCTTCCCGCAAAGCAGTTCCCACATCGATCCGATGCTCGCCCGATAAAGAAACCCGAGCATGGTGTGATCACACTTGTGATTGCGGATGGCGAAATGATCCACATCATGGGTCAAACATACAATGAAGTTGTAGCCCGCCGGAACGGGAGGTACCTCTTCAAATGGTATTTGATGCTCAACAAGGATGTTACGCACAATTGTAATGTGAATCTCGATCACCGGGACGTGTGCGAACCGGGCGGGCTGGCCTTTGAAGAGTAGATGCCGCACTTCCGCAAAAAGGTCATAGCCAATTCGAATGAAGGATTGCGCACCGACTTTGATTTCCGTGGCAATGGAATACTTCGTTTTTCCGGCGATCGCATCATGTCGCTTTCCGTTGCATATGATTGAGGCGAGACCCCCATAAACCGGCAGGCGCCATCGGCGATAAGACGGTAGCTCCCTCGAATGATCCTGCTGCAGGACTCGTAATTGATGTTCTCGATCAAAAGAAAGCTCGTCCGACGCATACACCAGAACCAGACTTGCTCGAATATCAGACGGGATAATGCCACAGCAAATAACAGCGTCGTACTCTTCGCCACTGCGGTAAAACTCCCATGCGATCTTAAACAATTCGAAGAACTCGCTGGCGGCAGCCCGATGCTCAGGATTTGTCGCAACGGCGATCATGTTCGTTCCGTAATAACGGTGCTTCACTCACCTTGGGGGCTCTACTCCCGCCCGGACGGTAACCAGAATAGTTTGGACTTCTTGCAAGCCGAGAGCGAAGCTGTTCCGATTCGAGCTGATGGATTCCAAGGCTATTGCGAATCGTGCCTCAGAGAATCTCATCTATGGCATCCAAAAACTGCGCCCTTTCACGCGCCCAGGTATGGTCGAGATATACCCGCTGGCCGCGCCGCGTTGTCTCCATCACTTCCTTAGGATGTGAGTAGGCATACTCAATCTGCCGGGCAAGGTCTCTGGCATCGCCAAGTTCGAAAAAGATCAGGTCGCGATCGCCGAAATAATCCTGAATAGCTTTCGTCCTGGGAGCAATGACTGGTCTGCCCAAAGCGAGATACTCAAAGATCCGTGTTGGGGTATTAATTTCGGTAAAAATGCTTTTTTGGTTAGGTATAATACCCAGATCGCAGGCGGTAATTGTCTCTACGATGCCGTTCAAGTTTTGAACGCCAAGGTAGTCGATGTTCTTCCCGAGCTGCCGCTGGAGGGCCATCTCCATCACCCTGTCCAAGAATGGCGTCCTGTCTCCGCAGATGACGAGTTTAACATTTGGGATTGACCTACGCACGGTCTCAAGCGCTTCCACCGCCAGATCAAGACCATTTCTGGCTACGAGAGAGCCATGATAAAGAATGGTGTAAGTTTTTTCTATCGTCTCACCATTCGGTTCGTTCAGGTTAGCCGGACGGAAACGAAAAATGTAGTCGTCAGGCGAGTTTAGGACAACTCGGATTTTGTCAGGCCGACAACTTCGGGCCGAGTAGAGATTCTGGCAGGCAATATTAACGGTCAACACCAGATCAGAGAATGCAATGCTCTTCTTCTCCATCATCTTCAAGGCGCGAACGCTCAAACTCTCAGGCGACAGCTTAAAGATGGTCTGCATTAATTCAGGCATCGGATCATGGAGATCAAGAATGAGCTTCGAGCCACGCAACTTGGCCGCGGCAGCGGCGAAAACCAAGATATCAGGCATGTTATGGACATGGATGAAGTCGTAATGCTTACGCAGCGAGCGTATGGTCAGGTAAAGAAAAGAAATCAGGATGAAAGCCGAATACTGGCCGACATAGGTGAGCTTCCCGCCACGGTATCGCTTAAATGGAAGACGCGAAACGTTCACTCCATTAACGTTTTCGTGACGCGGCTCTCTTTCGTTTTGCTGCATGCACAACAAATCAACGATCGCCCCTTCCCGCGTCAGCGCCTCGGCCGCCCGCCGTGGACGCGGGTCCGCCGGATAATTTGAAAATAAAAGAACGCCTACTCTTTTGCCATGAAATCGACGGTCCTTCTTCGCCACAACGCCTCGCGCGCTCGGTCTTCCTTGTATCTCGGGCACCGTCGCTGCCGGTTGCGTTTGCCGGCCATTTAAGTCAATCGATGCCACCGGTTCGCTCACGAGTTGGGTGTTCCACATGTCGAGCACGTAAGAAGTGACTTCGCGAGGCAAGGCGTGCCAGCATGTCTCTGAATATTTGTCGCGGACGTAGCGCAAGAATTCGCAATAACGCTCAACCGGATATTCAACCGAGGCATCGGCCGGGTCCTGAAATGCCATGTAGTCCGGGTGGGTATCTAACAAAGCCATTCCGCCATGCCTGGCGATCCAATCTAGTTTGCGGATCCAGACCTCGGAAGTTTCGTGACGCAGGAGCAGGAAAAGAGTTGAGTCCTGCGGCAAGGTATATGGCAACTCCAAATAGCCGTCCCCATTGCCATTAGTCTGGTGATCGACCGGCGGGCGAGAGATAAAAAATGGGAAAATGGTATGTCGTCCCTCCGGTTGGGGCTCGAACGGATCGGTGTCGAAGGTGGACATGTCGTAGCGAATGGCCAACTGATGCAACCAATCGAGTTTGTGCAACATAAAGCCCGATCTAAAGCCCTCAGCATTCCAATCGGCGAGATACTCATTAATTCGCTTGGCTTTCCCGACAAAACCGCGCCAGGTGCGATATAAGCGGCCGTCGTGATGAAGATCGTGCACGCCAATTTCGAAGCCTTCGGAAGTAAGTTCCTCGCGTAGCCCGGGGGGAACAGCGTATGGTCCAGCGGGAATGAAGTTAAAGCATGATCGAAAGCCGAGTTCAGACTCAAGCCTAGCGAGGCGACGACAGCGTCGCAGGCCTACTGGGCCCTCGACGTCATGCGTCAATACCAAGGCAAACTTTTTGCCATCAGGCCAACCTAGCCACCCGGGCGGAGTCTGCTCCGAGCCAGGCATGATTGGCCAGACATCCTGCACTCTCGCCTCCAGCCGCAGAGCAATTCTGCGGCGAACGGCCGCGCGCAGGGCCCGGGGAATGAAGGGCTTAAGCTGATAGTAGATTCTATTTCGTAACATGGCTACGAACTACCGAACTGAGTTACAAGAAGCACACTTCTTCCGAGACGGGAAAGAAAAGTGACTGAAGCTTCGATCTAGCAACGGCCTACTTCAGCCTTCGAGCCAGCTCGGACCGTAACTACGCGTCTTATTCAAGACCACCGCTACGTCCGCTCGCGCTCCGACAAGCTCGCGATAACCACGCTTTACCACGTCACGATTGGTCTTCTCTGCTTCTACCACCAGCAGGACCTTATCCATGAGCGCGGCCAAACCGATAGTTGGGCTGGTTTGGTTAATTGGCGGCATATCGAAAATGATGTAGTCGAAATCGCTGGCCTTGAGATTTGGTACCAACGCGAAGAACTTTTTGAGTCCAAGATGCGCGGATTTGTTCCCGGCTCGGTTGATTGTTGCCAGGTAAAGATTATCGGCAGCGGAAGTGATCGCCGCTTGCGGTTCAATGGCCGCAGTGAGAGAGGCAGCAGGGCGGCCGGCAAAGAATGGATGAACTTCACCATTGGCAGCATTCACATCGACAAGAAGAACCTTACCATCACCGGTTTCAGAGAGGGCGGCAGCAACGCCGGCAGCGAGAGTCGAAGTTCCCGCGCCTTCGCCAAAGCCGGTAACGCCGATCAACTTCGGTTTATGAGTAACTCCATGTAACTCGAAGTATAAACCAAGGCGATCTCGAATCGCTTCGGAATAAGGGCGCATGAAGTGTTCAACCTCCCAGGGAGCAAGACTGGCGTTGCTCTTATCGGGCGTTTCCTTACTGGCCCGCTGACCATTTTTCCAAGGCAATCGCAGGCGACCATTGCTGCCTTGATAAGGGATCGAGAGCATGACAGGCGAACGCAGCTGCAACTCGACTTCCGATCGACGTTTGTAACTATGGTTCAGGACCATCTCAAAGAGCAAAGCGAGACTGATTCCCAAAGCGAGTCCACCTCCGGCAAATCCCAGTGCGATCTTGTTGCGAGTCGTTGTAACTATTCCCGGTGGCGAAGGTCGTTGGATCGCGCTGATGTTCGGCATCTTGGAAGGATCAAGCGCCTCGTCCACCCGTGCCTTTTGCAGAGTCCCAGAATAATACTTGTAATTTGCTTCCTCCAGCTCCTTGTTGCGCTCAAGACTGGCAATTTGCGGTCCGACGTCGGCCAGCTGTTTCATCCGATCCTGCAACTCGATCTTTTGGCGACGCAGATCGTCTAGTTTTGACTTCATTCCGGCAAGACGCGCACGCTCAACCCGTAAGTCCAACTGGCCCGAGCCCTTTGCTCCACTAATTGCGAGCTCAGGGAACTTCCTTTCAAAATCCCGTTTTTGATTCTCCAGATCGTTGATGTGCGCCTGGTTCATTTTCACCAGTACATTTTCAGGAGTATACTTGGCGGACATCTCCAGTTGAGTCTCGCGCAGCTTCGTCAGGTTAGTCACCAGCGCTTGATAGTCGCCGATATCCTTGGTCGATGCCTGCTGGGGCGGCGGTGCAGCGTTATCCTTGGTGTTATCCTTTGCCTTATCCTTGGTGTTATCCGTCTCGTTCAAGTCTACTGCTAATCCACCTCGCTCAATCTGTTTCACCTTGGCTTGCTGCTCGGCCAGATCGTTTTCGGCCGCTCTTAATTGATCCTCCAGGTGCGAGGACTGCGTATTAAGGCTAGCCATACTATCCGCGAGCGAGATCACTCCCGCCTTGGCCTTGAGCGCCTTGAGGGCGTCTTCGGTCTGATTGAGTCGAGCGCGAATTTGATCAGATTGCTGACTGACAAAGTCGAATGCGCCAGCCGATCTGTGCACTTCAAGGTGCTTGGTAAAATAACGAGTGACCAGCTCACTCAGAACCTGAGCAGTAACTTCCGGCTTCCTATTTGTGTAAGACACCCCGATGATGTTACTTCCCTTGGATGTAGTAGTAGAAAGACCGGAATTAATTGCGGCGGCAGCTGCCACGACGCTTGGCGCTTTTGCATCAGGAAGCACTCGGTTGGGCCCCAATGCCTCCGCTACCTGAACCGACAAATCCCAACTCGTTAAAATGGAAACCTCCGCCGCGATGACAGCGTCAATGGTTAGACCGGAGCCACCCCGGGTGCCCTGACCTTGGAGAGCGTCGACGGGATCATAACCGCTCCTTTCCAACACATAACGAACGAGCAGCCTTGCGTCCGACTCGTACACTGCCGGGTAGAAAAAATAAACACCTGCAGCTACAACAATGCCGAAGAGAGCAAGGCCTAAGATCGTTCGCTTCCATTTGAAGAGCGCGAACAGGATATTGCGTAAATTAAAATTGGACGATTCAGCTTCTGTTCTATGTTCAGGCATATATTAAGGGAGGAAGTGCATCAGTCGAGATGCGGATATATCATAGCACCAGCCAGCCTATTAAGCGAGGCCGGTAATGCGCGAAAAATGCGTTTGTGAAATGTGGAGCCGCGGCCGCGCGAATGTTTCCAAGAGGCGCTCGCCGTATCAAAGCGAACGTAGCCTATTTCTTCTTCGGTCGCACCCCACGAAAGTTTGAAGCGCCGCAGGCCTTGATTTTCTGCGTCGGTCCTTCCGAAGTGCAACGCCTCAGCGCCTCCCTCGGCCAAATACCTTATTGCTTCAAACATGGCGAGGTTATTGGGGCGAAGCTCCTGCAACCTTTCTTCGGAAGCACCAAATTTATAGACCGCATGACGCCCCAGCTTAAAAAACATGGCGGCCGCGATAGGGTTTTTTTGACATTCGACGAGAACAATAAACCCTAAACCGGAGCTAATTAGGTGTCGTTGAATGTTTATAAAAAAAGATTGCGGCTGCGGCGGCGCTCCGTGGCGGCGGCGGGTCCGGACATGCAGCTTGTAAAACTTAGCCATCGCGTCTGCGCTAGATTGAATGCTTACACTCAGTCCACTGCGCTGCGCTTTGCGGACCGCTCGCTGAACCGAGCTCGAAAAATTCGAAATGAGCGCCTCCGAGCCGATTCTCAAATCAAGAAAGTGGCCGTAATAAGACTCCGAAGCTGGTATATCGACGGGAATGATCGAATGGCTTCGTAGCTCGAAGTAGCTCCAGCCTCGCTCACGCGCGATCTGCTGCAACTTTTGCGTCACAAACTCGTGCCCAAAACTACTAAAAGTAAGCGGAGCACAGTAGTCGCTAAATGGCAGGCAAACACCACGGGATCTCGTCAGCACGCTCTGGACTTCCATCATTGGAACCAGCGCAAGCAGGCTACCATTCAACGACATTTGGGCGTAACACGGATGATGACCGTAGGTATCAACCAACACACGAGCCCAAGCCGTTGAATGAAAGATGGTGGCATCGGGATGCAGCTTGATTGCTTCGTCCCACTCGTTATCCACCAAAGGGTTCACCAGGATCGCATTTAATGACAGTCCACCGGAGTGCGCCTGCTTCTCCTCTCCTAGCCGGGGCAAAGATCGCAGCAATGGCGTGACCGGAAGCGACGCCGCGGCCGTTGCCTGCTCTGCTATTTGCCTGACCGCTTTCAGGCTATTACTCCCGCACTAACCGTTTCTGTAACGGTTTCAATGACAAAATCGATTTGTGCCTCGGTTAGCTCGGGAAACATTGGCAAGGAGAGAAACTCGTTCGCGATCTGTTCCGAGACCGGGAACGCGCCACGCTGATGACCAAGGGTGACATAAGCCTGCTGAAGATGCACCGGAACCGGGTAGTGCACGCCGCAGCCGATCCCTTTTCCTTCCAACCGCCGCATCACTTCGTCGCGGTCCTGCACACGAATGGCGTAGATGTGGTAGACATGGCGAGCGTATTCGGCTTCTAGCGGAGAAATGACTTCTTCGACCTCTTTAAATGCCGCGCTGTATCTGGCCGCATGCGTTCGGCGCAGATCGTTGCCGCGGTCAAGATGTCGCAATTTGATCGCGAGGCATGCACCCTGAATCGCATCCATCCGGCAATTCCAGCCAATCACGGTATGATGATATTTCCGCGCTTGCCCGTGGTCGCGCAGCACGCGAATCTTGTCCGCCAGTTCAAGGCTATTTGTGACAATGGCCCCTGCTTCACCAAGAGCGCCAAGGTTTTTCCCAGGATAAAAACTAAAGCAGCCGATTTCGCTCATCGACCCAGCCCGTCGATTTTTGTATTCGGCACCATGTGCCTGGGCGGAATCTTCGATCACGACCAGGCCATGCTGGCGGGCAAACTTTAGAATCGGATCCATGTCGGCAGTTTGGCCAAAGAGATGAACCGGAACGATAGCTTTCGTACGACTCGTTAGGGCGTTGGCCAATGCATCGGGAGCCATTGTGTAGGTGTGTTCGTCAACATCCACGAAGACGGGCTTGGCGCCGCAATAAGTAATGGCCTCGGCCGTTGCCATGAAAGTGCTCGGCACCGTGATCACTTCATCGCCCGGGCCGACGCCACAGGCCAGCAACGCCAGCCAAACCGCTTCGGTTCCGCTACCTAAACCAACCGCATAGTCGCATTTGCAAAAGGCAGCGAATGCATCCTCAAAATCTGCGACCGCAGGGCCGCCAGCGAAAATGCCGCTATCAATCACTTCGGCGATAGCGGTTTTAAAATGGCCCCGTAAAGGAGCGTGATGGGCTTTAAGATCTAAGAATGGGACTTTCATCGGTAGAGGGAAAACGATTCTTGAGCAGGCGGGCGGGGTTTCCGGCGACAGTTGTATTGGCGGGCACATCGGCGATGACAACACTACCGGCGCCGACGATTGCATTTTCACCAACCGTGATGCCGCCAAGCAAAGTCACGCCCGAACCGATCGAGGCCCCGCGTTTGATAAGAGTGATTTCGCAACTCCAGTCATCTTCGGTCTTCAACTCGCCGTTGCCGTTGGTTGCGCGCGGATAGCGATCGTTGATGAATGTGACGCCATGCCCGATAAAGACATTGTCTTCCAAGGTCACGCCTTCACAAATAAAAGTGTGACTGGAAATCTTGCAGCGCGCGCCGATTCTGGCGTTTTTTTGGATCTCTACAAACGATCCAATCTTGGTCTCGTCGCCAATCTCGCAGCCGTAGAGATTAACGAAACCAAAGATGCGCACGTCGCGCCCTAGCTTTACGTCTGGCGCGATTAGTTGGTTTGCCCCACGGGCGTCGCTCATACGGCCAGAGGTCCGACCTGAACGGCACCGCGACTTTGCTTCTGGCGCGGCGGCACGACGCCATCATCGCGTTTGCGAAGGAAATTCAGCGGGGCGCCGTTTGCTTTGAGCGAAGCAGTTGCCGCTTCCAGAATAGTGACCAGTTCCAAGCCGGAACGGCCGCTGGTCGTCGGCTCCATTCCGCTTTCGATGCAATCGATAAAATGCTGGCACTCTACCTTCAGCGGTTCCTCTTGCTGAATATGGGGAATATAGCTGTCCCCGTAATGATAGGAGTAATGAAACTCGGCAAAGGTATCGTAATGCGGGGGGCGATCGACTCGCACATCGTAAATTCGAATTTTTTCCAACGGTTGCAGATCATCATAGACGATCATCCGCCGCGTCCCGACGATGGTCATTTCCCGGACCTTCCGCGGCTCCAGCCAACTACTTTGGATGGTCGCGAATTTCTTGTTACGGAAGGAAAGCGAAAGATTCGTGACGTCTTCAACCCCTGACGTCACGTGCGCGTTGCCCTGGCAGTTCACTGTCAGTGGCAATTCGCCAAGAATGTGCAGGATGATGGAAATATCGTGCGGTGCCAGATCCCAAACGACGTTGATGTCCTTCTGAAATAATCCCAGGTTGAGGCGGCGCGAATTGATGTAGCGAATGTCGCCAATATCACCGGCGTTGATGATGTCGCAGATTTTCCGGACGGAAGAAGAGTAGAGAAAAGTGTGGCCACTCATCAGCACAACACCTTTTTCGTCGGCGATTTCGATTAATTCCTCGCACTCCGCCGAAGATGCAGCCAGGGGCTTCTCCACCAGCGTATGTTTGCCAGCGAGCAAGCTCGCTTTGGCGAGTTTGTAATGATAGGCGACCGGCGTGGCGATGGCGAGGGCATGGACCTCGGGATCTTTGATTAAGGTAGCGGCGTCGGTGTGTGCGTCGATGTCGGAGTAAAGGGTGCCTAAATGACGCAAACGACTCTCGTTGACGTCACAAATTGCCTTGAGACGGCAACTGGTGAGCGCCTTGAAATTCCGGACGAGGTTCGGGCCCCAGTAACCGCACCCGATTACCCCAACATTAATGGGTGATGACATTTTCGGCCGCTTAAGTCTTTACTGGCGGGGTGGGTTGAGCACCAGAACGTGGCAATGGTTGCACAGAGTCGAAAAACTGGCTGACGATCGCAGGCACAGTTCGGAGAATGATCTTCATATCTAATGAAAGAGAAATGTTGCGCGAGTAAAAGATATCCATCTCGATCATTTGGCGGAATGTTGTCCGGTTTTTACCGTTGACCTGCCACAGCCCGGTGAGGCCGGGCAAAGCATTTACGCGCGCGCGTTGTTCAGGCGCATAACGCTCAAATTCACCAACGGTGCAAGGTCGCGGTCCGACCAGACTCATTTCTCCCTTCAGCACATTGAAGATTTGCGGCAACTCATCGAGACCAGTTGCTCTTAAGAACTTCCCGCCAAGGATGAGACGGGGATCTCCGGTTGCGTCCAGTTTGATCATCGGACGATCGCTAATAATCAAATGCTCAAGGTATGCCTCATGAATATGAGTCTCCGCATTCACCTTCATGGTGCGAAATTTTACGAGCATGAAACGGCGACCCTTGAATCCGATCCGCGGCTGTCGGTAAAAAATGGGCCCGGGCGAAGTGACTGCGACCCACAGTGCGACCAACGTCATTACCGGCAACCAGACTGGGAATAGGAGCGTGACTGCGGCCAGGTCGATAAATCTTTTCCATTTGGGCAAGGCGGCTGCGAGTTCCTCGCGCGAGCACGGGTTCGAAGGAAACGCCGTGTCGGAATCGCCGCGATGGACTCTTGCCACTTCGGTAACGAGTTGATGGAGAAGACGAGTGACCTCAGGGGCCTCCTCTCCATCTCCGGACGCAACGCGATTGACACGCGGTTCACGATTCGCTTTTTGCACTTCGCTCATTCTACCTTCCATGATTTGTTCCGGTTTTTCTTGCCCTAATAATCCGAGGGATCGAGACACGCTGCCGCCCGTGGTTGCTGGCGTCATTTCTTAGCCAGAACCTTCCCCACACTAAAGGTCGCGGTCACTCTCCCACGCGGACGCGCTATAATTTCCACGCTTACTAGAGCTACAACTTTAACGATTTCTCGTCAATAAGTTTTCGCTCTTATTTTTAGGCTTTTTAGGTTGTCTGAAAAGAACAGTCTAGCAGGCCTACCACCTCGTTTGTATTAAACTGCGCCGACGCCAATTCGTTGCGCTGGCATCGTGCCGCTACCTCCTCCCAAAGGCAATTCACCAACAAAATCGTGGATCACTTCAACACCCACAGCGGCGCCCATGCCACAATTGGCCAGGGATAAAACTTTGCGTTTTTTCCCATTTGCCGGGAAGCCATGGCCAAGCCGACTGATGCAAAATCGTCGCGACCCAAAATATTAGCAGAAGCACGAAAATGAGCGGCCCCGGGGCGGTCAAAACAAAAAACTAGTATCTGAACTTTCAATGTAACCGATGAAATCATGCCCCTCGCGCTCAGAAAAAAGTACGGCGAATCGAGAGCAAATAGATCCACCCATTCGTCCCTCCGCCCAGATTTAGAAAACGTCGCTGTTCTGAATTACGGCCGTGCCAGTTGCGCTCGATCGTTGGTATGCCGTTTTGCCGCTGGCGGATCGTGACGACGCAGAAACAGATTGCTCATATTAGTGTGGAAAAGATTGAGCCGCGTTGCGGGATCGACACACGTCGCGCGGCTCAGGGCATGGCTACTACTTCCTGCTGCGGAAAGCTTCTACGTGACCGAGGTCAGAAAATTTCTTGTCGATTTTCCTTAATATCCGCTTTATCCGCTTGGCCGCTCGCCTTGCCGCACAGCAGATTGAAACCGCCGTGCGGGGCTGGCGAGGATTACTGCTCCTTGCGATGCATAGGCGGGCCGCTGCCGCCTTTGGCGTCTTTGTCCGGCGTCAAATCAGGGATGTCTTTCTTATTCGGGTCAGGATTTTGTGTTTCGCTCATTTTGATTGGGTTTCCTTTTGGTTTTGTAGCCAGGCCGCACAGCGGATTTGGACCGCCGTGCGGCGCTGGCGAGCGTTACTGGTTGGCTTTTTGGGTGCCTTGCACGCCTTTCTGCGGAGCACGGTAGCCGCCCTTGGCATCTTTCTTGGGCTCGAGGTCACGTACTTCGCCCTTATCTTTCTTTTCTTTGTTTTCTTCGCTCATATTACCTTTCAGTTTGTTAGTTGTTTTTTTGGTTTTGGGTTGTGTCAGTCGCGCCGAAATATTTGCCCCCGCCCACGACCTTCTCGTCTGGGATCAGGTCGTCCAAACGGATCAGCTTATCTTTCGAACGCTTCTGCCGTTGAGCTCCACGCTCCCCAGAATCTGCGTCCTTTTTTTCCTTCGACGAACTCACGCGTGCCTTACTACCACCATCCGTGCCATGAGGTTTTTGGACCCGATTTTTTCCGCAATTCGCAGTTTTTAATTAATATCTAATGACCCATTCCACAGTCGCTTATATTTCTAATCACGCCCACCAAAATTCTGCCCAGCCCATTTTGATGAGCTTCGAAGATGGTTCAGAATCGAGGCCATCTGGTATCGTTTTGATCACAGTCGGATCACTTATGATCCAATTCGCGTAAATGCCGGCTCAGGGTGGCTCGCGAGATGCCGAGAAGCTTTGCCGCGCGCCGTTGATTTCGGTTCGCCTCTTTATAGACAAAGTGCACGTGGCGCTTGACTGCGCTTGCCAGTGAGAGATCGCCACCGTCGTTATCAGGCTGCGCATGGTTCGCACTTTTCTCCGACGAATTCGCAGATGTTTGCAACGGCTCGAGGTCGGGCGGAAAATGAACATGCTCGGGCATGATGACATCACCGTCGCAAAACAAGGTCATCGTTCGCACGGTGTGATTGAGTTCGCGTAAATTTCCGCGCCATTCGTGCATCAACAAACGATCCATCGCGGCCGGATGAATCGCGGTGATCTGTTTTCCCAGCCTCAGCGCTGACACTTTTAGCTCGTTCGCGATCAATCCGGGCAACTCTTCCCGCCGATCACGTAACGCTGGAATCAAAATGGTAAGGCCGTTCAAGCGATGATAGAGGTCCTCGCGGAATTTTCCCTGACGCACCCGATCGCGCAGCGAAACGTTGGTCGCGCAAATGATCCGCGCATCTGTTTTTAACATCCGTTCAGAACCGAGCCGCTCGAACTCACCATACTCGAGCACGCGCAAAATCTTTACCTGCGCCAGCGGACTCATGTCCGAGATCTCATCAAGAAAAATTGTCCCGGCGTTCGCGAGTTCAAATTTTCCTTTTACCGCTTGTTGCGCCCCAGTGAACGCGCCTTTTTCGTGACCAAAGAGCTGACTCTCGAGCAAGGTATCGCTCATCGCCGAAGCGTTGAAAGAAATGAAAGGTCCCTCGGCACGCGCTGACGAATTGTGAATGGCCTGCGCAAGCAAAGTTTTTCCGGTTCCGGTTTCGCCCAGCAGAACGATCGGGACATCGGATTTTGCTGCGAGCTTTGCCAAACTGATACAACGAGTCATCCCCGCATTCGTCGTTCGCAGGTCTTCAACTTTTAAACTGCTGAGGCGCGGTTGCATCAATCCCGTACTCCTTCGCGTAATTGCCGGATCGGCTCGAAAGCATATTCAATCAAGGTCCGGCTTCCTACCCGAATACGCGCGTCACCTTTCATTCCAGGCCGTAACGAAAGATGATGTCGATTCGCCGCTTCATCCAATGATGCCAATCCGACGAAATATTGACCGCTTGCTCCCGCGACCGCGGACGGGCTCACCCAGTCGAGCTTTCCGCTCAGCGCGCCGTAGCGTTGATACGGATACGCTTCGAAGAAAAACCGCACCAATTGATCCGATTTTAACTTCGCCAGGCCGGACTCGTTTAGCATCAAGCGCGCGAGCGGTTTGGCGTCGGTGCGTCCAAGCTGGCAAAGCTCCTGTCCGCTTTGCACAACGCTGCCGACATTGCGCTGCGCCAGGGAAATGATGACGGCGTCGTAGGGCGCGCGAATCGTCAGCAGATTCTTTTGCGAATTTTCCAGGTCACCTTTCAAAGCGCCGAGTTTCATCTTCAACTTCTGCACTTCGCCGGCTTGCTCGGCGCGTTTGCGCGAATTCGCATTTTCCAGTTGTTGCCGCTCGAGTTTCACCTGCTCGAGTGTGCGCTGCGCAACAGCTTGATCTTTCTCCGCTCCAGCAGCCTCGAGCTGAAGCTTGATCAAATCGATCTGGGAAAAACCGCCGCTTTTCGAAAGCTTCTCCAGTCGGTTAAGCAACT
>QHPP01000313.1 GCA_003219125.1 Verrucomicrobiota bacterium | reverse complement strand
TGCCGCTGTCATCCCGAAGAAAATGAAGTCGACAGTGACTTCGAAATTCAGGATCTCGCCATATTTTCCGGAGCAGGCGATGATCGTCGCTGCGACGCCCTGTAATACAATTGCCATGATCGGTGCTCTGGTCCCAGACGAGAGTTTACCGACACTTCGAAAAAAAAGACCGTCGCGCGCCATTGCGTAATACACCCGCGGAGCTGTCAACATGCTTTGACTGAGGAATCCGAGGGTCGAGATTGCAATCGCGGCCGCAATCCAGTGCCCACCGCGTTCGCCTAGCCCAACCCGCATCACGTTGGAAGCAGGCGTATTAGTGGCATCAAGGCCAGCCGGGCCGAGCACGCGCAGGCAGACGATGTTGACTGCAAGATACAGCGCGACCACACCGGCCACGCCCATCAGCAAACCACGTGACAAATCGCGGCGTGCATCGCGCATTTCCCCGGCGACAAAAGTCGCGGTCTGCCATCCACCGTAGGCAAAGGCGATCGGAACCATAGCGGCTCCGATGCTTTTCAGAAGCCCAAACGAAACCGGCTCTCCGAGCAGCGGCTCCGATTTGAGCGAGCCGCCACCGAGCGCCATGCCGAGCGCCACGAGCCCGGCAATTGCACCTATCTTCAACAGCATAAGAAGGTTTTGTATGTTGCTGCCGGCGCGTGCTCCCAGGCAGTTGATCGCAGTCAAACTCAGCAACACCATTGCGGCAAGAACGCTATCGCTCCAGTCTACTCCTGTAAGTCCGCGGAAATAGGATGCAAAGATAACCGCCACCGCGGCCATGCCGCCCGTCTGGGTGACTAATAGCAGTCCCCAACCGTAGATGAAGGCAACTGAGGGATGATATGCCTCGCGCAGGTAGAGATACTGGCCCCCAGATCCCGGCAGACGTGTAGCAAGTTCAGCCCAAATAAACGCCCCGCACATCGCAATGAAACCGCCGAAAACCCATACACCAAGGATCAAAAACGGCGTGTGGACACGGTGCGCCACTTCGGAAGGATTAGCGAAGATTCCCGCGCCCACGATGCCGCCCATTACGATCATAGTGGCATCGAACAATCCCAACTGACGGCGGGGTTTCGGTGCGTCCAACGTTAACCTTTCATCTCGTTGCCGGATTCAGTCTGTAGATTCTGAACTCCGGAGTGGCTTGTATCAGCGTGGCCGTCTTACCCAGGTGCCGTACAAAATCAGGATAGTACTCCAGCCACCAAAATGTGTTGGTTGTGAAAACAAGATGCGTCGCGCCATGGCTCCTTAGTTTTGCAAGATCGACAATCAGCTGCTCGTTGTCGATCGGATTGCCCTGGTAGATTCCGTCTTTCTCGAGGAAGTGCCAGCCCCGCCGTTGTGCATAATAGAAAATAGTCGGATCGCCGTTGTCAGCTGCAACGATCAGTGCATCTGGGGCTGTGAGGTTTCTTAATTCCAATCCGGCATTGCGAAGCTCCGCGGCGGCCGATCGATAAAGCGGTCGAAGATAGAACCAGGAGAGAACAGAAAATGAGATCGCAAGGAAAATCGAAAATGTAATCATCGCGACGCGCGAATCAGAAATCTTCGACCCGATAAATGCGCAAGCTGCGCCGGCAAACACGGCGGCGATCGGCACGAGCGGAAGTTGATACCACGGATGACGATTCCCATAGCCCACGACAATGATGAAGAGAATTGTTGCAGCGAGCCACCAGTGAAAGACACGCGCATATTTCCCGCGCCGTGACACGAACACACCGGCAAGCGCGAAGACCGAGAGGATCGGCGTCAGACTCGAAATTCCGGTCAGTAGTACGATCTTCCAATACCATGAAAACTTTTCGATCCGAATTCCACCCGCGCCGAAGAAATGATGCGGATAAAATTTCTCGGAAATTTGGTGGGCGTGCCAGTACCACGCAATTGAAGGCAAAGTTGTAATCGTGGCGAAAAGCCAGAGCGACGGTTGCCTCACAAAATTCCAGCGCCATTTTTTCCAGACGAAAAAGAGAAGCGGCGCGCCGATGATGGCGCTCGGAAGTTTAATCAGCAGCGCAAGCGAGATCGCCGTAGCGGCTGCAAATAGCGACGTCGGTTTTTCGTCGTCGATCCAACGGAGAAAAAAATAGAGACCGATCAGTGCCAGACTCAGCGAAGGAACATCCGGCATAAACGAGCGTCCGGCGAAAAC
>QHPP01000102.1 GCA_003219125.1 Verrucomicrobiota bacterium | reverse complement strand
GCGGGTTCGGATAAAGCACGACGTAGCCTTTGGCCGCCATCCATTGAAATTCGTGCTCGAAAATCCAGCCGTAAGCGGCATGCGGACCGCCGTGGATGTTCAGGATAAGAGGATATTTTCTGTGCGGGTCGAATCCGGGCGGCTTTTGCACCCACGCCTGAATCTTCTTTCCGTCGAACGTCTGATAGGTCATTTCCTCCGGCTCAGTCAGGTTCAATTGCGACCAGAGCTCGCGATTGACGTCGGTGAGTTGCTGCTGTTGCGCGTTGGAATCGACGAGAAATAAATCGCCGATGCGCGTGGGCGTCGAGATCAGGCAAACAATCTTCGAGTTGTCGGCGGTGGCGCGGAAACTCAGTACCGCCTGGTCGCCTTTACTGATTTCAGTCAGCACGCCCGTGGCGGCGTCAAAGCGCCCGAGATTGGTTCGGCCTTCCCGTCCGAAAAGTTGGAGGATGGTCTTGCTGTCCGCGCTCCAGATGGCCGAGTTGTTGCCACCGGCGCGGGGAGGCGCCTGATCACCGAACACGCCTTGTCCGATATCGTAGTCAAAATGTGCAGTGAGGTTCCGTGGCTTCGCGTCCTTCGCTACGTCGAGCACCCACAAGTCCGGCTCAGTGTAGGAATTTACCGGTTCGTTTTGCGAAGCGACAAAAGCGAACTGTTTGCCATCGGGGCTAAGGGTGAGACCATTCACACCCAGATCAATTGTCGTTAGTTTTGTCGGTTCGCCGCCACTTGCTGCCACCGAGTAAATCTCCGTCTTTGGCAGTTCGTAGTAAGGCTCATCTACGTGAAGTGAAGGGAAAAAAATCTGTGTTCCATCGCTTGACCAGATCGGATCGGCTTCGTCGAAACGGCCTTTCGTCAGTTGCTTGGGCTGCACTTTTTCGTCGGCAGTTTTCGGGGCCGGAATGGTCCAGATATGCTGCGGCCGTTTGAAGTCAGTGTTTCCCTCGTTGTCCTCGCGATAGACGGCGTGGGTAACGACCAGCACGTCGCTTTCGCGTTCCTCATCTGTCTCCGCCGCCTTAGCCGGAGACGCCGTCGGTTTGGCTGACGCGGCGGGTGAAGGACTCCCAGCAACGGCAGCCTTTTTTGCTTCTTCTTCCTTCTGCTTTTTCTTTTGTTGCTTCGCGATGTCCTCGGGATTGCTTGAACTGGTAAAGGCAATCGTCCTGCCGTCCGGCGACCAGCGCGGCGGGCCGGCGCCTTTTGGCAGATCGGTGAAAGTCCAGGCGTCACCACCATTCATCGATAGCATGGCCAGCTGCGGCGGCTCGGGTTTGCCATCTTTCTCGGTTGCCCTCATGAAGACGAGGAACTTTCCATCGGGCGACCACTGCGGTGAACTATCATGCGGGCCATTGGTCAACCGATGCGGCGGTTCTTTGTCCGCAGTCGAGACCGTCCAGATGGCGGTGTCATAACCAAGCTTTTTTTCATTCACGCTCACGCGCACAAACGCGACGCGCGACCCATCCGGCGAAATTTGCGGATCACCGATCCAGACGAAATCGAACAGGTCCTTTTCGGTAATACCGCGGTTGCCCGCGGCTTGCGACGCGATCGAACTGAACGAGAGCAGCGCGAAAAGAATCAGGCGACATAAATGATTTGGCAGCATTCGCCACTGTTGCCGCTGAGTGGCGAGCCGGCACGCTTTTTCTGCATCGTGACACCGCCGGGATGATCGCGCCACAGCTACAAGGCGAGGCTTTCCTGCTTTGCAGAAGTTGCTTCCGCGGTAATCCCGCTAAATTTCTTCACCAGTTCGTTCAGCTTAGCGACGTAATAATCGCTGTTTTCATCGCGGTTTTGGGGATCGAATTCGCTGATTAGTTTCGCCGCTTCATAGGCCGCGATCTTTTTCGGCGTAGCCTTAATATAATAGCTGATTCGATCGCCGGGTTTGTAGTTGCGGCCGCTCGCCAGGGCGAGCTCGTAGGCGGCGGCGCGGTTTCGCGCCGAGCCGGCAATCTTAGCGCGATACTTATCTAACGAATCCTGGAGAGTATCGGTTTTCATCAGCATATCGATTGGCATTTCACGATTGCGAATTCGTTTTTCGAACTGTTCCCGCAACCGCCCAAGTTCCTCCGGCTTTTCTTGCATGATCAATCTGATCATTTCCTCCAAGAAAACGCGCTGGAACTTCTCCAAGCCGCGGGATTTGAGCGCGCCACCCTTAATAACAACGTCGCCGCTGCGAGTAAGCAGGGCGTAGTTCTTTGCTTTGTAACTGAACATGGCGTCGAACTGCTCGTCGAACTCGACTTCGATGCCCGGCGGCAGTTCCCTCGCCAGGCCGTCTCGCAGCGCTTCGATCTCTGCTGAAGAGCCGGCCGTGTCGGCCGCTTTGTCAGTTTTTGCGGGCGACACGCCCGCCGCTACAGAAGAAGGCGGCACAAAGTAGATCCCATCGGTATCAACTTCAATGACTTGCGCGCCCCGTTCGTTCAGCCAGGCAATCATCTTCTGCAATAGCTCGCGACCAATCTGGGTAACACGCGCAGCGGCCTCGAAGTCAGCAAAGTGCCCCTGGGCAAAGCCGAGATATCCATAGAAGCTGTTAATTAGAATCTTGAAGGTGTTTTGCAGGGCGTGGAGGTGATGCCATCTCGGGCGATCTCCTTTTTTGTCGGCCAACTGCATCTGCCCTTTGGCTTCGAGACGGAAACTGCGCAAGTCGGTCAACAAATGCCGAAAAATTTGGAGCTGATCCGTGGCCGGAAAACAATCGAACTGCAACATGATCGACGGATAGAGCGAAGCGACGTCGCAGTGCCAGACGTTCCGCGCCACGCCGCTAAAGTAGATGGCAGTGAAGCCGCCTTCGAAAGTACGCGCCATTGGCATCTCCGGAAGGCTGTGACGCTGGCGCAGATATTCCCGTAAAAAAAGCGCGTTGATGCGAGTGGCGTTGCCCCGCACGATCACATCCTGATAGTTGTAGGGAAAAATCTGCGCCTGAATGAAATAGCTCGGGCTTAGCAGGTCAGCTAAGGCGCGGGTTTCCCACACAGCGCACAAGGCGCGTTTTCGGAAACGTTCGCTTTTCGCTAGACGTTCTCGCTGAAGTGCCTTGCCGGTAAGCGCGGAAATTTCCGCGGCATCGCAAAAACCAAAGTGCTGCGCGACATCACTGCGCTCGAAACCGCTGAGCGTGCGCAAACCGACGTCATAGAACTGCGCCAGAAGAAAGGTATCGACGAAGTGGCGACCATCGACCTGGAACTTTGGATAATCGATGGTTTTCTCGGCGATTTGCAGGCGCGACGGGCGCGAGCGCAGGAATCCGCCGCTCCGCCCCCAATCCAGCTTCACTTTGGCTTTGCGGGCCCGCGCCACCAGATAGGGCAGATCAAACCGGAAAAGATCGTGCCCCTCGATTACGTCCGGATCGCGTTCCTTAATAATTACGGTGAGCTGTTTGAGTGCGTCGTGTTCGGACTCCTCGACATCCTCGGGATCAACCACGATCAGTTGCTCCCATCCGCTATTATCAGACAAGGCAATGCTGGCGATGGGGTTCTGCGATGCATCAGCCAGATCGGTTTCGCCGGTCGGCGAAAGCACTTCCAGTTGGATACGCTTCAGCTCTTCGAACGGCAGTTGCTTGAACAATGTGCGGCCGGTGGCACTGAGATAATGCTGCACCGGATCACTCAGGGCGAAAAAATTGCGTCCCGCTTTTTTTAAACCGTTGCGTAACGCGATTAGTTCCTTCCAGCTGTCGACGACGACGAGCCAATTGTATCTCAGGTCACCGGCGAGTTTTTGCGCGTTCTCGAGCCCGAGATCGGTGATATCGCCATCAGTCCAGACAAAAGGATGAAATGGTTCAACATCCATCGTCGTGCTTCCGTCTTTTTCTCGACGGTAAACACGCACAGTGCCTGTTTCGCCCAATTCAATCGCGACGATGCGCGGCGTTTTGTCCGCGCCGAAAAGAAGCTCGTTATCTTCGAAAGCCACAATTAGAGATTCCTCGACTTAACGCCTTTTGTCATCCCGAGCGAAAGTCGGGGGTCCCGCGGTGTTACCTTATAGGTTTCTTGGCGGGATCCCTCGACCCGGCTCGGGATGACAAAGAGGGAGCATCGGCTAACATCGCCGAATGACGCTTCGCATCCTACTCCCGCTTTCACTCGTAGCCGGGCTTACTTCGCTGGCGCAACAAACGCCGCAACAAATTGCAGACGCCGAGCTGCCTTCGCTCCTCACCATTTACAAAGACATTCACACCCATCCTGAACTATCGACCCAGGAGCAGCGAACTTCCGCTCTACTCGCGAAGGAATTAAAGGCAATCGGCTGCGACGTGACTGAGAACGTTGGCAAATACGACAAGCCCGACCAAAAATGTTTTGGCGTCGTCGGCGTGATGAAAAATGGCGACGGACCAGCGGTCTTGGTGCGCACCGACCTCGACGCACTGCCGGTGCGGGAAGAAACGGGATTGCCCTACGCCAGCACAATCGTAACGAAAAATGAAAAGGGCGACGATGTCCACGTCATGCACGCCTGCGGGCACGACGCTCACATTTCGATGATCATCGGGGTGGCGCGTTCTCTCGCGAAGCTGAAGAACCAGTGGCACGGCACGATCGTTTTCGTCGGGCAACCGGCGGAAGAGCTCGGCATCGGTGCACGTGCCATGTTGCGGGACGGACTTTACACGCGCTGGCCAAAACCAAATTACGCCCTCGGGTTTCACGACAAAGCCGACATGGAGATCGGCCACATCGGGGTAACCGAGGGTTACACCAGTGCCAACGTCGACTCTGTTGATGTCACCGTTAACGGGATTGGGGGTCACGGCGGTTATGCGTATCGAACAAAAGATCCAGTCGTGCTCGCTGCGGAAATGATTAATCAATGGCAGACGATCGCGAGTCGCGAGAACAACCCGATCGATCCCATTGTCATTACCGTTGGTTCCATCCACGGCGGGACCAAACACAACATCATTCCGGATGAAGTGAAAATGCAGTTAACGGTTCGCACCTACAAAGCCGACGTGCGCGAACGCGTGCTCGCCGCGATCGAGCGAATCGCGAAGGGTTGCGCGACCACCGCCGGGCTGCCCTCTGATAAAATGCCGACCCTGAACGTGCTGCGCGATCAATTCACACCTGCGACTTACAACAATCCTGAATTGACCAAGCGACTAGTCTCGGTTTGGAAAAAAGCGCTCGGCGATCAGAACGTCGAAATGGTCGATCCGACCATGGGCGGGGAAGATTTTTCTGAATACAGTCTGCTCCCGGAGCATTCAGTTCCGGCGGTGGATTTCCATGTTGGCGCGGTGTATCCGGCCAAAATCGCGGAATCAAAAAAGCCGGGCGCATCGCCCTTGCCCAGTTTGCATTCGAGCAAATTCGCGCCCGTGCCAGAACCGACGATTCGCACCGGGATGGTGGCAATGACCGCAGCGGTGCTGGATCTGATGAAGAAGTAATTTTCGCACACCCGAGCGTAGCGCCCGGTGATAACAGCCCCGGCTGCCACTCTCAGTAACACCGGCCTTTAGGCCGGTGCAGACACCGCCATACACCAATCATTACGAAAGCCGTTTCAACGGCTTTTCTCATTCTGCCAGCGCAAGCCATGGCGCTCGATGAATTCCCGAAGCTCATCGGCGAACGTGCGCACCCGATGATGTTCCTCCTGCCCGGCAATGTACGCAGCAACCTGTTTGACGTTGGATTCCGAGACAGAAAAGACGCCGTAGCCTCTTCCCCACGCAAATTTTCCCGGCAAAATGTCGTTCGCGTTGACCCAGTGGGAAGAACTTCCCTTCAGCAGTTGGATCAACTCCTCGATGGACAAAGCTGTTGGAAGATCAACAAGGACATGGACGTGATCGGCATTCACGTAATTTATCTTCATGTAAACGCTTTTGATGTCGGCGTATTCAGTGAGGTAACGGGACAGGCGAGCCGCAGCCTCTTTATTCAATGACTTTTCACGATTCAGGGTTCCCCAGATTAGATGGACCCAGCAGCGGGAATAGGAGTGAACGGCCATGGGTATTGAGGGTAAGCCGTTGAAACGGCTCGTGTTCATTTCGAGTGGGGAAGCACCGGCCTGAAGGCCGGTGTTAATAAGAGCGCCATTGGCAGGTACGGTTGCCTGCCCCGCCTGCACGTCTCTCAATCTTGCTCGGTGTCCGCCTTATTTCACGCGCACGTTCTTGCGCAGAAACGTCGGCACATCGAGGTCCTGGCCCTCCACGATTGTCGGTTCGCTTTTTTCGAAGCGACCGCGGGTGATGGGCTCGAACTGCAAAATTTCCTGTTTCGCCGCGGCAGCAGCCTTTTCGCGCTTCGGGTTTTCCGCCTCCACTTTCGGCGCGATCAACGGTTTCTTTTTCGGCGGAATGATTCGCGGTGTGGTGCGCCGTGGCGCGCTCTCGATCTCGGGCTCCCTCTCTGCCTCGGGGGACTGAGATTGTGCGACTGCTTCAGGCGGCGGCAAAACATCTTCGACCGCCGGTTCCGGTGGAATTTCTTCGCCTTGAAAACCTGCCTGCTCGGCTTCCATTACCGGCTCTGATTCCGGTTCCTCCGGTTGAACAAACTGGACGATCTGAGGTTCGACCACCGGTTCGATAACGGGCTCCGCTACTGGAGGCGGCGGCGTGTAAGCCTTTGATTTGCGCGGCGCAACCTCCGCCTCGTCCCCGGGGAGCGAGCTAATCAACGTCACGCTCAGCCGATCGCCCATGCGGCCATCGACGGCCGTGCCGAACAGGAGTTGGGTATGCTCGCTAATGTGCTTGTTCAATTCGCGCATCAAAATTTCCACTTCCGACAATGTCATGCCCGGTCCGCCAGCGACCTGGACCAAGACTCGCGACGCATCGGCCAGCATTCGCCCGCGATCCATCAACGGATTTTTTAGGGCCTGGGCCAACGCCTGGTGCGCTCGATTGTCTGAATCGCTTTCGCCGTAACCAAAGAGGCAGCGTCCGCCTCCGCCGCGCAGTGCAGCCAGCAAATCATCAAAACCGATGCGCATGATTCCCGGCCGCTGGATGAGATTCACAATCGAACGCAGGCTTTGACTGATCGTCATGTCGGCAACAGCAAAAGCCTGATGAATACCAGCTTTCGGTGCGACCATGTCGGCCATGCGATCGTTTTCGAAACAGACGACGGCGTCGGTGTTTTCGTGCAGGCGCGCCAGGGCGTCGCGGGCCTGAGCGGTGCGACGTTTTCCTTCAAAAGTAAATGGCATCGTCGCGAATCCGATGACGAGTGCGCCCATTTCGCGTGCGATTTGCGCGATCACGGACGACGCGCCGGAACCCGTCCCGCCGCCGAGTCCGGTGCAAATGAAAATCAGGCGCGCTTCTGCCAGCGCCTGGCGGATTTCGTCGGCTGATTCTTGTGCGGCATCGAAACCGAGCTCGGGATCGCCGCCAGTGCCGAGTCCGCGGGTAAGGGAGCGCCCCAGTTGCACTTTCACCGCCGCCACCGAGCTGGCGAGCGATTGCACGTCGGTGTTGGCAGCAATAAGATCGGACTTGTCCATTCCATCGAGCACGACGCGATCGAGGGCGTTCGAGCCGGCGCTCCCGACCGCGATCACTTTGATTGGAATGATTTGGTCTTCTCGTTCCGGTAAACTGTAGTTTCGGCTTAATTGAATCATATTGTCGTTTCTTGTCTATTTCTTGTTAGGAATGTCCTTTTGCCATCGTATTTCTTTTCGCCGTCATCCCGAGCAACGCGAGGGACCTCTCGAGTGTCCTGCGGGACATTGCGAGGTCCCTCGTCGTCTGCGCGACTCGGGATGACCCAAGTTGAGAGCTAATTCGGATTGCGCTCATCGTATTCCCGGTAAAAAACGGCTGAAGATGCGACCGAATCCACGCCGTTGCGGTCGCTCTGCCTGGACCGCCTGCGCGTATTTGATTAATCCGATCGCAGTTGAAAATTGCGGATTCTGAAAGGCGGAGGTCAATCCGGACATCGTCTGGGCATGCGCGACCCGCGCGGGAATTTCAAAGATTTCCTCAGCCAGATTATCGATCCCCCGCAGTAAACTGCACCCGCCGGTGATGAAGATTCCTTCGCCAATGAAGTTGATGAAGGATTCTTCATCGAGCGTCCGTTTGAGCAGCTCGAATGTTTCGCGCATCCGCAAATGAATGATGGTATTCAAGGTCTCGCGTTCAACTTCCTTGCCCGCGAAGCCGGAATCATCCTTCAACACCACCGTTTCCCCAGGCAGACAGTTCCCCAAAATGACGCTGCCTTCCTCGATCTTTAACTTTTCCGCTCGCGCCATCGGGATACGCAATCCCATCGAAATATCGTTCGTGATGTGATCGCCCCCAATCCCAAGGGTCCCGCTTTGCTTGACCGCGCCGTCGACATACAAAATGAAATCGGTCGTGCCGCCCCCGATATCAATAACCAGCGCACCGAGATTTTTCTGTTGTTGGGTTAACACTACCTGCGCAGAGGCCAGCGCGGTGAAAACAACATCTTCCACCTCCAATGGCAGTTCCTTCACACATCGAATCGTGTTTTGAATCCGGGTGCGTACACCGTGGATGATGTGAAAATCGGCCTCCAGTTTCTGACCAAGCATGCCAACGGGATTGAGCACGCCGTCCTGCCCGTCGACGTGATAATGCTGAATGATGGAATGAAGAAAGGCGTTCTGCGCCGGGATGCTCACCTCGCGCGCATTGATCTTCACGTCCTCGATGTCCTGCTCGTCGATCTCCTCGTGATCGTCCGGCAACATGACGCAGCCGCGATTGTTAAAACTTTGAATGTGAGCGCCGGTCACGCCGACGTAGACACCCTTGATCATGACATCACTTTTCGTCTCGGCATCGCTCAATGCTTCCAGGACGCACTTCATCGCCGTCTCAAAATCGACAATCTCGCCTTTGCGTACCCCGCGTGATGGCGCCTGCCCGACGCCCAAAATTTTCGTCGTCCCGTCCAGGCGCGCTTCGCCGACAACGACGCAAATTTTAGACGTTCCAATTTCCAACCCCACCATCAGATCATTACTGGCCATTTCCTTGTTCCTTCTTTCCTTTCTGAGTTTGTTTTTGCAATGAAAACGGTTGCGGGCCGTTTTGATTCTTTCCCGCTGCCGGCGTTGGCGACTTGGCGCTCGCCCTTGCCGGAGGAGGCGCCACTGGAATTGCTTTCATGATCCGCGGCGTTTCCTCCGGATCGATCGTGTCGTTGATCACTTCCGCTGGCGGTTTCATGAAGGTGACCGGGATATTCCGCTGCACCAACAAATTGACGGTTTCGATCTCGTGCCGGGAATCGTCGGCATAAACGAGAAACTGTTCGAGTCGCTGAATTTGTTTCTCGAGATGATCGAACCCAACTGTGACTCGGGTGTGATTTTTGTCCGTCACTACCAGGCAATACCCTTTGGAAGCATCGATCTCGCGGATTTGAAAGCGAGTCTGCATGAAACTGCCGGCGCTTAAACGCAACAATTCGAGGGCCGCTTTCGCTTCAACCGACTGGACAATTTTCCCCGGTTCGAGCGATTCG
>QHPP01000331.1 GCA_003219125.1 Verrucomicrobiota bacterium | reverse complement strand
GCGCCTTGGAATGGGTATCGATCGTTGCCTCTTTCACCGCGTGAGAAACAGTAAACTCCTTCGCGAATGAAACGCGAGGGTGATTTCGGCTGACACTCCGAAAGCGTTCGCGAGCAGGCAAGCCTCCGCTACAGAAATGGACGCGACCGAGCGCGTCCCTCCAAAAACAACGCGAGACGCGTTGCTATTTCATTCGGTCGAATGTCTTTTGAAGAAGCTCTAAGTCCGACGCGCCGCCTGTTTTTTCGCGGGTGTTGTCGATCCATTTCTTCTCCAGAGCGTTCTTGGTTGGACGGTCACTCTGGTAAAAGACACCGAAGACGCCGGGGAATGGGAGTTGCGCGAGCTTATACGCGGCGAGCTCGTCGGTGACGTCGTGGCGCAATTCGTCCTCGGGTGTGTTGTCCCATTTCTTTTCCTGGATCACTTCGAAGCTGCCGCCTTTCTTTGGATCGGCCGGATCGAACACGTCCGGAAAAAATTCGACGCACTCGCTCAAACATTCGATCACGGAAAAGCCCTGGTGATCGAAAGCGCGTTCGATCATTTCCATCATGTGTTTGACCTGGGTGGCGTGCGTCCGCGCGATGAACGTGGCCCCGCCGGCGATGAGTTTTTTCATCGGATTGACCGGCTGATCGATCGCGCCCTGCGGGTCGGTCTTGCTCTTGAACCCGATCGGCGAAGTCGGCGAGGTCTGTTTCTTGGTCAGGCCATAGACGAAGTTGTCCATGATGAAATAGGTCATGTTGATGTTCTTGCGCGCGCCGTGATCGAGATGGTTGCCGCCGATGGAGAAACCGTCGCCGTCGCCGCCAAAGAGGAAGACGTGGAGGTCTGGCCGGGCCAGGCTGATGCCGCGCGCGAGCGGGACGGCGCGGCCGTGAATGTAATGCGCACCGTGGCCGTTGACGAAATAGGGAAACCGCGATGAACAACCGATCCCGGCGAGGGTCACGATCTTTTCGTGATCGAGCTGGCGTTTCTCGAGCACTTTGTAGAATGACGCCAAAACCGCAAAATCTCCACAGCCGGGGCACCAGGTCGGATGATCGGCGGTGATGGCTTTTTTGGTGAGCTTTTCCCGGGACGGAATCTCAATGGTAGGTGGAGGTGCAGTGGTTGTGATTTCGCTCATAAAAAATTTAATTGCGCTAAGGGAGTTCTTCGGCGGGACGCCGAAGATAACACGCGAGACGCGTGCGCTACCCAGAATCTGCAATCGGCAATCCGAAATCCGCAATTCATATTTACCCAACTCCTTGGGCGATAGATTCGGCGCGGGCAACATCGACATCTTGTTCGCCATTTCCGGAAACCGGACGGTTCGGTGAATAGCCCCTGACTGAGACAAACTTGCCGGGAAAAACGCCTTGAAGAATTTCTTTCACGCGGAAGGTGAGTCCGTCGGTCTTGGTGACGCTCTGGATTTTCGGCTCGCAATAGCGTGCACGCAAAATGGTGGCGAGCTGACCGAACCCGTAAACGCCTTGATCGTTCATCTCGACGGTGACAATCCGTTTGTATTTCGCGAAGATCTTCTCCAGGCCGTTCGGCAACGGATGAACATGGCGCAAATGTAGCGCGCCCATTTGTTCCCCGTGCTCACGCCCCATTTTCACCGCATCGTGGATCGGACCGTAAGTCGATCCCCAGCCGACGAGCAGCGTGTCGCCTTCCTGGTCTCCATAAACTTCCGGCACCGGGATTTCTTCGGCGAGTTTCCTCAATTTATTGCGACGTTTCGCGGTCATCGCCATGTGCAACTTCGGGCTGCCGGTGGGGTGCCCCATCTCATCGTGTTCGAGACCACCGATAAGTGGATATTTGCCGTCAAGGATGCGCGTGCCGGGCGGGATGTGTTGAGTGATACGCTCAAGATCGTAGGGCTTGAAACCGCCCTCGCGTGGTGTGAGATCGGGTTTCGGGTCGACCATCAACTTCGAAAGATCCGGTTCGTCGAACGCTTCGATGCGCGTGGCGAGCGAGGTATCGCTCAAAATAAAGACCGGCGTGCTATATTTGCGCGCGATCCGCGCCGCTTCAATCGCGATGTAGAAACAATCTTCCACGCTCGCTGCCGCGAGCACCACACGCGGACTATCACCATGGCTGCCGTAGATCGCCTGATGCAGATCGCTTTGCTCAACGTTTGTCGGAAGTCCGGTGCTCGGGCCGCCGCGTTGAATGTTGCAAACGATGAGCGGGATTTCGGCCATTGACGCCCAGCCAACTGCCTCGGCCTTGAGCGAAATGCCCGGCCCGGCGCTGCCGGTGACTGCGAGATATCCTGAATACGAGAATCCAAGCGCGAGCGATACCGCGCCAAGCTCGTCCTCGGCCTGGACAAAAATTCCGCCGTATTTCGGCAACTCGCGTCGGAGCGTTTCCATCACTGACGACCACGGCGTGATCGGATAACCGGCGCCGTAGCGGACACCGGCGGCGATCAATCCGTAGGCGAGCGCCTGGTTGCCATCCATCGTGATCTGCGCCCGCCCGCCGGTTCTCTCGATCTTCTCAAATTGATAGTGATGTGTAAGCACTTTGCCGACCGGATAAGCGTAGCCGGCCTGGAACGCCATCAACGCGGTGTTGACGATGCTTTCGTCTTTGCCCGCGAATTTTTCCGTGATCAGCTTTTTCAGCTTCTCGGCATCGAGATTGAAAATTTTCGAGATCAATCCGAGCACGAAAATGTTTTTGCCTTTGTCTTTAGCGGTGCCGCCGAGCGCTTCGACGGTGAGGCCGGTGATGGGCACGCCGACATAAACGAAACGTTTGTCGTCGAGGTTCGGTTCGACGTTGTCCGAATCGTAAAGCAACACGCCGCCTTCGCGCAGAAAATCGATGTGGTCCTGATAACTATGCTGATAAAACGCGACCAGAAAATCGGCTTCGTCACCGGCAGACAACACTTCACCGGAACCGATTCGGAC
>QHPP01000330.1 GCA_003219125.1 Verrucomicrobiota bacterium | reverse complement strand
ACCGCTGAAATCAGGTCGTGGTCCGCTCCATCAGCGCGAAGATGTGCGCCTTTTTGGCGGAATAACCGAGTGAACGAAATTTGCGGATTTCATCGAGACGTCGGACACCGTTGAGAGTATCGAGATACTGGGTGTAGCTGGCGGCAAGCTCGCAAGTTTCGAGATAGCGACCGCGCAAATTTTGATCGCGGAAGGCATCGGGACATTGCCGGCTGAAAAGATGAAAACGCAACCAGCGGCGATCGGTCCGAGAAACACGCTGGGTTTTGCGAAAGAAAGCGACGAACAAGAGGAGAACGAGATAGGTATCGACCTGCGCCTGGAGCTCGAGATCGCGGGCAAATTCCTCGGAGGCGATCCGGCGCTGGCCATTTTTAAATTGGAGGGCGGCATGCAGCGCGTGATTCAATTCCTCAACGAAAACGATGAGGGAGCGGATATTGGAATCGCTCAGACCGCTCCGGGGATCGTGGCGTTCGAGCTGATCAATGAGCCAGCGCGAATAATAGATCCCGACATAGAGCTGATCGCCGGCGTGGCGGAGGAAAGTACGCGCGATCTCATTCAGTTCGCGGGCCGAGGCGCCAGCCAGTTTGCTGAGATGAACGGAACGAGCTCGATCAATGATGCAATCTTCCAGATTAATCCCGACCTGGGCATAGGTACGTTCGAGCAGGCGCTGGATTTGGCTGAAGAGCGTTTCGTTCATCCCAATGATGGCCGGTCGCCTTCATCCAAATTGAGCAAACGATCGGCCAGTTGATTGAGCGCGAGCCGCACATCACGAAAACGATCGGCGAGCTCGGCGTAAACATCGTCCAGCTCGCAGCGCCTGGCGGTGGCGTGAGAGGCGACGAGGTGATAATTGCGCCGGCCAATATTTTCGTAAAAACCGATGTCAGGAGCACCGCGCAGGCTGCGCCGCTGCGTATTCTCATGAAAAATTCCGCTGATGAAGAGCGAATAATTACCGACATGCGCGCGCAACAGAAACGCTTCATCCTGTGTGGCGCGAGAAAGCGCGATTAACATATCGGAGAGATACTGGCGCGGTGATTCGTCGGCCTCCGCCTGGGGCCCGCGCAGGAGATGGGCGCGGGAAAAATTCTCGAGGAGGGAACCGACATAATCGCACAGTTTGCGGTCGCGAATTCCGGCGTCGCGCAAAACATATCGCGCCAGAACATAGAAGTAGAATTGGGAGGAGATCCGGAGCTGGCTGTCATTGCACAGAATGGCCTCCACCAGGCGCGGCGAATCGATAACGGAATCGCGAGTCTCGGAATCGGCCAGCAGATCGACCAGGGAGACGGATTCGGATTGGGAACGTGCCAGGGTGAGCACGACAAAATCGAAATCTGCTGCGGTAAACCGCGCCCGACAATTCGCCTGAATCATCGAAAGCCCATTATAAGCACTGTAGGTGCCAAAAGACAAGATGCTTCGGCGGCGCCAAGCCGGTCAGGCCTAAAAACGGGCGTTCCTTGGGCCGGCCAATTTCCCCTGATTCTTACTGTTCTAGTTTGATATGACCTAACGAAACCGGCGCGGACAATAAGGTTGATTCGCTGCCGGCACCACCCGTGCTTTCGACCCAGGCGCGCTTGCTGTTATCGACAAAGAGAGCTTCAAGAGAGTAATCGCCGGGTGGCAAACGTT
>QHPP01000329.1 GCA_003219125.1 Verrucomicrobiota bacterium | reverse complement strand
ACCTGAGGAGCATCCACGGAAAAACATCGCGCTCGCCTTGGAATTTCCAGCGCAAATGAACCTCCAGCGGCCGGGATCGAGAGACGAACTCGTCTGCGGTTCCGATACTCAGGAGTCGGGTCGCACCGATTGATAATACGCCGGGCTCGTCATTAGCGGGTGATGATTGGTCATCGGTAACAGGCGCTTTTCGGCTTCCCAAATTCCGCAACAGCGTAAGTTCATCTTGCTCGTCCGCAGTCCAGGCTGCCTTTTTCAGAAAATCGTGCAGCAGCCGATCACTCGACGGGATGATCCGGCCGTCGACTGTTTTCATGGTCGGATGATAGAAGCCCGCGCCCGGATCGAAGGTGGCCGAGTCACGATAATCAATCAGCACAAAATCCGTTGACGACGGCGGCTCGTAAGATGATCGGCTCAGAGTCTTGAGACCCTTCAGAATATAGTGAAGAGAGTACAACTTCTCTCGCATCGCCAGGTGAGAGAGGTAAGACAACGGGGCTACCACACTGCTGGCTGGTGGAATCTGAGCAATGAAAGCGTTTTTGCGCGCACGCTCTTGACCAGCTCCGAGCCAATCCGCCGTGGTAGTGACGATTCGTCCGAGAGGCCCGACCCAAATCTGGGCAGCCACGCAGCCGACAATGACCAGCCATGCGGTGGCGCGCGAAACGAACGAAGGAACACGTTTCCAATAATCCGAAGCCGCGATTGCTTCGACCGATGCGATCCAGAAGAGAGGAAGGAGCGGCGCGGCGTAATGAAAGTAAATCATCCATTCCGACGAGCGCCAGGAAAGGAGATGCTGCAGTAGAATCGGCGCGGCGATAACGATCCAGCGTGGCCTCAGCACAGGCAGGCAGAGAAAGGGAAAAAGGAGAGCCCAAAGGAGATTTCCGTGAGTGAGAGAATGAAGTAGCGCTCTTCCGATCAATTGTGGCCGGGCAAAGGCGTTGATCAGGATATTCCCGGGCGACGTGCCCAACTGATCGTACAAGGCAACGTAATCTATGTTACCGGAATTCAGCGCCGGCGTGATAACGTATGCGCACAACAGGAACCAGATGAGGGCCAGGATCATCGGCCAGATATACCAACGGCGCAGTTCGGCCAGGCCGCGATTGCGTTCGGCGAT
>QHPP01000101.1 GCA_003219125.1 Verrucomicrobiota bacterium | reverse complement strand
CTTCACTGCGATTCTCAAAAGGCAGAACGGCGATGGATTTTTCATTTGGCAATGGCGCCGGAGCGACGAAGAAAAAAGAGTAGGCAAACGCCGCGGCTGCCAGGATCGCCGCCGCCAAGGTGAGTAACACGTCCCGCTTGTGACGTTTGATTTTGCTGACGATAGATTCAGCACGCGCTTTGGTCTGCGGCGAGCCTTCCGCTTCCAGTTCCTCCTTGAGATTGCGGAGGTCGGCGAGCATCTCTTTGATCGTCGGGTAACGCTCATCCCTGTTTTTGCGCAAAGCCTTTTGCAGAATGGATTCGAGTTTGAGCGGAACCTCTGGCAGTACGCGGGATAAAGGTGCTGGCTCCGTCGTAAGGATGGAGGCGATGCAGTCACTCGGCGTCTCGCCTGAGAAGGGCGGAATTCCTCGGATCATCTCGTAGATGACTACGCCTAGGCTCCATAGGTCCGAGCGGGCGTCCGCCGTCTGCCCGCGTGCCTGTTCCGGGGACATGTAGTGGCCCGTACCCAGGACTAATCCCGGTCGCGTTTGCAGCCGCGCCATTGTCGCGGGGTCGCCTAAGTCTGACTCTAGCCATAGCTCCGTTAGTTTGGCAATCCCAAAGTCGAGCACCTTCACGTATCCATCCGGTCGCAGCATGATGTTCTCCGGTTTGATGTCGCGGTGCACGACGCCGGTCTCGTGCGCGGCAGCCAGTGCCGAGGCCACCTGCACAGCAATTTCCAGCGCATCGTGCAGGTTCATCCTCCCGGACGCGAGCGATGCGCGCAGCGTCAGGCCTTCGATGAACTCTGTCGCGATGAAGTAACGGCTTCCCTCCCGGCCGATCTCGTAAACCGTTAGAATATTCGGATGATTTAAGGCCGAAGCACTCCGTGCCTCGGCCTTGAACCGGCTCAGCTGCGTCTCGTCTGCTGTGAAACGATCTGGGAGAAGCTTGAGAGCGACTTTGCGCCCGAGTCGCTCGTCCCGGGCAAGATAAACCTCGCCCATTCCGCCGACGTCTATCAGCGACTCGATCCGATAATGACCAATCAGTTCGCCGACCAGCGCGCTCGTTCTATCATAAGCTTTCGTCGCCGCGGTAAGCTTCATTAAGAAATGCGGCCCGCTCATCGGGCGCGCGCTCGACAGCTGAGTGGAAAAGATCGTTGACCTGTTGCCAACGTTGAGCGTTCATCGCGTTTCTGCCTCGGTCAGCGCCCGGTAAAGCCAGGACTTGGCCATGGTCCAATCGCGCTCCACCGTCCGCTGAGAGAGTTTGAGGAATTCAGCCGTCTCTTCGACCGTCAAGCCGCCGAAGTATCGCAGTTCAACAATCTGGCCTTTACGCGGGTCCTGTGCCGCCAACTTTTCCAGCGCTTCGTCAAGCGCGAGCAATTCCTCCGACCGCCTTTCCGTCACCCACGCAGCTTCATCCAGGGTAACTTTCAGCGCGCCGCCGCCGCCGCGCTTGAGCGAGTGGCGTTCACGGGCATGGTCAACCATGATGCGCCGCATCAACTGCGCGGCCGCCGCGATAAAGTGGGTCCGGCCTTGCCACACCCGCTTCGTATCATCAACCAGCCGCAGGTAGGCTTCATTAAGGATCGCGGTGGTTTGCAGGGTGTGGCCGGGGCGCTCCCGGCTCATGTAATGGTGAGCGAGCCGGTGCAACTCGGGCTGCACCAGCGGAAACAACTTCTCCAGCGCTCCCTTGTCTCCGCTACTCCAGTCACCGAGCAACTGGGTGACCTCTTGCCGCGTGGATGAGGGCATCGTCATGACCGGCTCCTCGACGCCGTAAACCCTAACATGGCTGGGGGATTTAATACAGCACTGTGCGAGGCGTTTGAAAAAACTCCGCAGTCGTGGCGGGTTTCAGTCGGGATTTCCGCTTTAGGAGGTAGAAGCAGAAATATGTCGGCACAAAAACAGACGCTCCACAAGACGTCGCAACCTGAAAAGAAAAACATGAAAACAACTAGCTTAATAAAAAACTCCTTTAATAAAAAACATTGGCTCTCACTCGCGATTGCCGCTTTTGGTTTACCGCTCACTTTCAACCCAGCGGTTGCTTCAGCTGCTCCACAAGTATTTGAGGCATTTGGTGCGACGCCCGCGGATATCCAGACGCAGATAGACGCCTTCAGGGCTTCATTCGGCGGACAGAATAATGGAATCGGCAACGGTGGTAAATTTACCGACGGCCGGCGCGAGATTAACTGGGATGCAGTTCCAGACGCTTTCTCTGCACCGAACCTGATGCCCGCGAATTTCTTCAACAGCAACTCGCCGCGCGGGGCCGTATTCTTCACTCTAGGAACAGGGTTCCAGGTCAGCGCCAACAGTAGCAATCCAACGAACACTCCAGTTAGATTTGGAAATATCCACCCAGTCTATCCCGAGCTCTTCAGCACGTTCAGCCCACAGAAGCTCTTCACCGCCTTGGGTAGCAACATCACGGAAACGCTCTTCTTTGTCCCTGGAATGACACATTCGGCCACGGTCAAAGGGTTCGGCGCCGTGTTCACAGATGTAAATGCTGACGACAGCACCATGATCGAATACTTCGATGTCAATGGTAGCCTGTTGTTAGCGCAGAACGTATTGCCTGGATCGACTCACCGCGGGAGCCTTTCCTTCCTCGGGGTCACGTTTGAGACACCGAACGTTTTCATGGTCCGAATTACCTCTGGCAATCGGATCTTGAAAACACCGAATCGCGACGTGGTTGTCATGGATGACTTCATTTATGGCGAGCCCCAAGGTCTGCGATAATCGCGCGCAGAAGTAACTCAACCGAGACCAGTTCCATGTATAACAAAACCAACCTCGGCAGACTGAAGAAGATGGACAGTCTCGCGCCCGAAGTGATGAAAGCTTTTTGGGCATTCGACAAGGCAGCGGTCGGCGACGGGGCGATTCCCGTGAAGTATAAGGAGCTAATCGCCGTTGCCGTCGCCCTGACCACCCAATGCCCGTACTGCATCGATATGCATGCTGGTAATGCACGTAAGGCAGGCGTCAGCAATGCAGAGCTTGTCGAGGCCGCAATGGTGGCAGCGGCGCTCCGAGCAGGAGCGGCCGTTGCATACGCGACCCATGCCCTTTCTGATTGCATCTCAGGGTTAGATGCTCGTGTGAAGAGTCTTGGCTTCGAGGGCTGCGCCGTCGGCGCCTCGAGCGGAGTCAACGATAACCTGGGGAGGTTGGGCTGATCTGCCCTAGTGCCCAAGAGAAAGGAGTCCGTTATGTATTCAAACTCAAAAATTAAGTCCTATTGGTTTGCGGCCATGTTCGGCTGCGGCTTGATGTTACTCACTTTGCGCACTGCGTCTGCGCAACAGCCCCTCCGGCCCGAGTTGATACTTGAAGTGGAGGCTGCGCAGGAAGTGAATGCGCAGCCCAACTTCGTCATGGCGCAACCGCCCGCTCCTATTGCGATTCCATTCCGGTCCACCACGGGCGAGAACGCTTATGCCGCCGCTAAACAACGTGCGAACGGCGCCTTTGCTCCAGGCGTTACCAAGCCGTTTCCGCTGGCGCCGTCGGCCCTGGGCCCTCCAGTGATTAAAACCAACAACTTCAATGGTCACAGTGAGACCGACGGTCTTTTCCCGCCCGACACACATGGCGCGATTGGCGTCGATCATTTTGTCGAGGTGACCAACAGTCATTTCGACATCTTCTCGAAAGCTTCGCCCCATGCTCTGTTGAAAAGCGTGACGCTAGCGACGTTTTTTAACTACACCGTCGAGACGCTATTCGATCCACGCGTGGTCTTCGATCAAACTTGGCAGCGCTGGATCGTAACTGCTGACGCCTTCCCAGAGTCGACAACAGTACAGCGTTTGTTCATCGGGATCTCGAAAACCAGCGATCCCACAGGCCCATTCTTCATTTACAATATCGATGTAGACTTCTTTGATAATAATGATTTTTACGATTTTCCGCAGCTCGGCATAGATCAAGACGCGGTGCTCTTTACCGCGAATATCTTCCCGGCAGCAGGAGGGTTCTCCGGCGCCGACTTCTTCTCGATTGCCAAAGCGCGGCTCTACAACGGCTTGAACTTTTCAGTTCCGATTTTCACCGGCTTAGCTGCAACGCTGGCGCCGCCCATCGTTCTCGACCAGAATGCTTCGACCTTCCTCATTGCGGCGCCGCCATCTGGGACGACACTCACTAAGTTTACTGCGACAAACACAAGCCACCCCTCATCGACCCGTCTCGTCCCGTCGACCGTAACGGTACCTTCCTATGGGGTCCCGCCAGACGCTCACCAATCGGGAACGGCCCAAGTATTAGACACCTCGGATTCGAGGTTTGTGAACGCGAGCACCCAGAACGGGACTGACCTCTGGCAGACCCACACCATCAACTTTTTTGGTTTTCCCTCGCCATTTTTCTACCGTATCAACACCTCGAACAACACTCTCAAGCAGAGCGGATTCTACCACGCGAGCGGGACGTCGGACGACTTCAACGCATCCATCACGGCCAACACCGCAGGCAACTGTTTCGTGACCTGGACGTCGACGGATGCGCGTGTAGGAGTCAACGCGCAGGTGCGCTTATCGGGCAAGTTGAGCGCAGATGCCCAAATCACATCCGGGACGGCTGGTTTCACCAGCACCAGGTTCTTGACCGGCAACTTCGACCCGGGTTTCGGCATCCAGCGCTGGGGTGACTACTCGGCGGTGACACTGGATCCCTCGAACGAAGCCACTGCCTGGCTGGTGAACGAAAAAATCAACAGCAGTTCGATCTGGGGAAGTCGCATCATAACCATCGGTTTCTAAGTATGAATAACTGCTAGCCGCTAGGCATGGAGCGAAAGTTGGGGAGGTCGTCGCATGGTGCGGCCCATCACTCAATGTCCGTATTGCATCGACATCCACAGCGGTAACGCCCGCAAGGCAGGTACGGCCGATGCCGAGATGGTCGACGCCGCGATGATTGCCGCCCCCTGCGAGCCGGAGCGGCAGTCGCACACGCGACGCACGCTCTGCCAAATTAAACCAACGCCGCCGAACCGTGCGCTGCGTGCTCTGGTTACAAGCGTGGCGCCTCGCGGGCGGGTTCGCTGAGCTTTTGTCGCCCGTCGTCGGTCGGGATTTTTAACAACCGGTAGCCGGCTTTAGTCTTCTGAAATTGCTCAGAGCCGCGAACAATTTGGTTTAGTTCCTCAACCGTCGCATGCTGGTCGTTAACCGAAAGTTTCGAATAGCCAGCGACGTCTAAGAACAAGACATGGGCGATCTCGAGCTGGATTTCCTTGTTGCTCTCCGTGGACATTTCAGTGCTCCCAGGGACAACGCAAATAAATGATCTCATTCAACTGCCGACAGTCGAGAGCAAAGCCGGGAATGATTCAAATCACATGATCCACATTTCTCAATCCACGAAGGCGCCATCCAAAAATTACTGGTTACTTTGCTGATGCCCGCGCTGTTCGAATACGCGCAGACATCGTATTCAAACCTACTTCCGGAGTTCCGTAACGCTGCGAGGTTGCGCGGCAGCATCCTCGGCTGCATGACTCCGCAATTGAGCGAGCTCGTTGCGTGAGCCGTCGGCTTTTGCCGTTTGCTCAATTAGCTTGGCATAGTAGTGCTGTGCCTTTTCCTTTTCCCCAATCTGTTCTGCTGCCTGCGCGGCGCCATACAGACCGCGGAATCGTCCCGGATAGATTTTCAGCGCCGCCTCGAACTCACGCTGCGCTTCTTTCGGCCGATTTAATGTTAGCAGCAGATCACCCAGTTGTTCGCGAGCCGGGACGAGCGCGCCGGGCGAGACCGGATGCTTGCCGAGAATGTCTTCCGCATCTGCCGCGCGGCGCAAGAGATTAACGGCCTCGTCTTTCTTACCTTCGCTGTACGTAACCCAGGCTGATGCTGCCTGGATTTGCAGGTCAAGGTGCCTCTTGAAATAATCAAGTCTCGGATCCGTCGACGAATCGCGCAATTGCTGCATCCGATCGATCGCCTTGCGTGCACCTTCGATGTCGCCAGTATGCGCTCGTCCGAGCGCGTGAGAATATTCCATAAGACCTTCGAAGGACGGAAAGGAAGACCAATGCGGCAATTCCGGAACGGGCAGCGTCGCCGCCTCGGACCAGGCATTGCGCTCGAGCGCATAACGCGACGGGATCGCGGCCAGAGCATAAGCCCCGCTGAATTCCAGCTCGGGATTGGTTTTGCGCACGGTGGCGGCGAAATCCACGATCCCCTTCGCCTTGGCGTCCTGGGCTTCCTGTAGATAGGAGTAGGCCATGTAGTCGAGCGCGTGCAGTTCCTCTGCTTCGATCGCGTCGCGATGTCGCATCGCAGCGTAAGCACGCGACGCGTCGGCGGAAGAGCGATTGGCCGCGATGGACTCTTCCCACATACCAAGGCGGGTGAAGATGTGCGATGGCATGTGCAGCGCATGAGGAACCCACGGTGCGATCGAACCGTAACTTCGCGCGGCGGCCAGTCCGCGCTCAGCCAGCGCGGGGTAGTCATAGCTATGAATCAGATAGTGGGCGACGCCGGGATGGTTGGGATTTTTCTTCCACAGTTTTTCGAGAATAGCAGCAGCTTTAAGTTGATTGGATAACGTCGTGTCGATGGGATTTGCGTAACCCACTGCCAGGACCGCCAGCGCGTAAAAGGTCTGCGTTTCAACATCGGCCGGATATCGCTCGTAAAGTGTGCGCATTGCTTTTTCATATGCCATCACACGATCACGCGGCCCCACTGGTCCGTGACAAGACTGCCCGATCTCGCCCGTGGTGGGACCATCCGGTGTGTTGTAGTAGGCATTCAGTGCCGTGATAAAGCCGCGCTCGAGATCCGTACCTGCCTTCATCGCCATGGCTTTCTCCGATGCAGCCTTCCCGGCACTCATTTCGTCGGGAGTTGGAGGCGTCCAAATCGGATGCCACCATGTCATGGCGATCCCCCATTGCGCTATGGCGCATTTCGGATCCTGCTCGGCTACAGAAGTGAAAATTCGTCGGGCCTCTTCGTAGAAGAACGAGTGGAGCAACGCGACTCCGCGGATAAATTCCGACCGCGCGTCCGGTGCGCACGATACCTTAAAATCTACGGTGCCAGCCGCGCGCAAATCGCCCGGTTCTGGGACAACCGAGGTTTCGGCGTCGAGAGCTGTGAGACCGCCGATCAGGACGGCGAGAAAAGTCGCGCCGCCAAAAAACGTTCGAATCCTCATGCGAAGGCCTCTTCGAGGCTGACACAGGCTCCGTTAAGCTGCAAATCTGAAAATGATTTTGCCGCTCATTTTCCTTGATGTCATCATTGTCTTTCCCGGCTCAATGAAAACACCGACACTGAGCGCTCAATTTCAGCGCTTCTAAGTTGGGTGTTGACCGTTGAACGTTAGGCGTTTTCATCCGAAATAGCACCCGATCATGGCGCGACTGCACGAATACCAAGGTAAGGCCATCCTCGCGGAGAACGGATTCAAAATTCCGCGCGGTCGCTCCGCATCTACCGCTGATGAGGCGGTATCGGTGGCTAAGGAACTCCTGGACCAGAAGGGCAGCGAAGTCGTGGTCAAAATCCAGGCTTGGACCACTGGGCGAGCCGGCATCGGCGGAGTCGCTTTCGCGAAAAAGCCTGATGTGGCTCGTGGCCATGCCGCGCGCATGCTGGAAATGAAAGTAGGACAGTTTCCGGTCGAAGCGGTGTTGGTTGAAGAAAAGATCGCGATTGACCGCGAATTTTTTCTCTCTTTCGCAATTGACGACGCTACCCGCGCTCCGACGATTATTTTCGCGCCCGGCGGCGGAACCGGAATCGAAGACCGCGCCGCCTCGACGCGCCGTATTGCGTGCGATGTGAATCGCGGACCGGAAGATTCAATTGTCGCCGAGGCGACAGCGTCGTGCGGACTTTCATCGACGCACGCGACGCAGCTCGCTGATTCGATTCGAAAACTATTTGCCGCCGCGCAGAAGGTGGAAGCACGGTCATTTGAAATCAATCCGCTGGTCCTGACCAAGGATGGCCAGTTCGTCGCCGCCGATTGCCGTATCACGATTGACGATTACGCCGTAGCGCGACATCCAGAACTGAAAATAGAGATCGCGCGCGAGTTCGATCATCCACCAACGCCTCTCGAACGTGTAGCCTACGCGGTCGAACAAAACGACCATCGCGGCACATTTTATTTTGCGCAGTTGACGACCGCGGCGGGGAAAGATTCCAAAGGCTTGGTTGGTTTTCACGGCGCCGGTGGCGGCGGATCGATGATGTCGATGGACGCTATCGTGAACGCGGGATTTACCATCGCCAATTTCACCGATACGAGCGGAAATCCATCTGCCTCCAAGGTGTATCGCGCCAGTCGAATCATTCTGGCGCAGCCTGAGCTGGTAGGATATTTCGGTTCGGGCTCCGGTGTTGCGAGCCAGGAACAATATTGGTCTGCCTACGGACTGGCCAAGGCATTTTGGGAACTCGATCTAAACATTCCCGCCGTGATTCGTTTGGGTGGTAATACCGAAGATCGCGCGGTGGAGATTTTGCAGCGAGTGTCTCGGCTGCTTGGCGCGCCGATCGAGGGCTATCGTAAGACCGACGCACCGGCCACGATTGCCGCGCGCTTTGCCGAACTTGTCGCCACCGGCAAGGGAGCAAAATGGAAACCGCGTGCGCGGCGCATGCCAAAGTTCATTAAAGATCCATCAGTCACCACGATTCCAGTGAAAGGCGGGCGCGTGTGGATCGACAGCGTGCAGTGGCCGCAAATTCGCGGCGCGGTCGAGACGCATTCCGGCGGATTGATCGTCGATCATGCCGGGACACCTGTGTCATCAGTGCCGGGCGAGGAGTTCGCGACCAAAGATTCTGAATTACTCACCTGCGAGGTCGAATGCCGGCTTGCCGGAGTGGAAGGATTCTACTTGGAACTCGATATCCCCGGGTTGGACGAGCTACTCGGAGACAAAAGTGCAGTTAAAGCATGAGTGAAAGTAAGGTGAAGCGCGGGGCGAACCGGCAAAGCGTCTTCTTTGTTGTCACCGGATTGAATGCAACAGCCACAGCAGCAATCTCGATATTTCTCACGCTGGTTGCGCAAGCTTGGTCACAGCCTGTGCAAGGTTCGTTGGAGGTGCGTTGGGACGAAGGTGCTGCAAATTGTGGCGCAACTTCGCACGAGCCTCTTCAAGTTCACGCATACGATCCTCAAACTTTTATCCTGCGCCAGAATCTGTGCGCGAGTTTCGAAGGAAATTTCCTCTACCTGCTCGTCGGGTCAGATAAAGCGCTTCTGATCGATACCGGCGCGGTCGCGGATTCCACCCAGATGCCGCTCGCCAAAAAAGTATTGGAGCTGTTGCCCGACAAGGATAACGCAAAGATCCCGCTGCTCGTCGTGCACACGCACGGCCATCTCGATCATCGCGCGGGCGATTCACAATTCTCAATTCCCTCGGTTAAGGTTGTGCCGGCGGACTTGAAGGCGGTTCGAGCGTTTTTTGGCTTTGCCAAATGGCCGGACGGAACCGCCCAGGTAGAGCTTGGCGACCGCACTATCGATGCGATCCCGACGCCGGGACACCACCCGGCGCACCTGGCATTTTACGATCGTAGAACGGGCATTCTTTTTTCCGGAGATTTTTTGATGCCTGCGCGCCTAACGATGGAAGATTCCGCAGCGTACCACGCCAGCGCGGTACGTGTTGTTGATTTCGTTCAGGCGCACCCGCTCACGCACATCCTCGGCGGGCACATTGAGCTCGATACCGCCGGGCACGCGTACGGGATGGGTTCTCATTATCATCCGAACGAACGTCGACTTGAGTTATCGAAAGAAGACTTGTTGGCGTTGCCTGCAGCGCTCGACGGCTTTAACGGTTTCTACGCACGATATCCGAGCTTTATCCTTTCGAATCCAAGGCACAATCTGGCGGCGGTTGCGATATCTGCGGTCGCGCTATTGATCTTCATCGTTTGGGCCGCGCGTCGATTGCTTCGGCGGCACCGTCGCTCCGCGGCATAAATGCGAGTCGACTATGCGATGTGCTTGTGACCCCATTGGCTTTTTGCGACCGTGACCGCAACACTGCACTAAATGGCAATTTTGATCGACGAGACCAAGCGCGTGCGGCAAAGCTGGGCAGACAGTATTGGGTGTGCCTGTGTTCAACACGCCGCAAGAAGCAGTGAAAGCGTTGGGGGGCATCGATATTTCGGTGCTTTTTGTGCCTGCGGCGGGCGTGAAGGAAGCGGCGATCTCTGCGATTGATGCGGGCATCAAGCTCACGGTCCTGGTGCCCGATCGTGTGCCTGTGTGGGATGCGATGGAGATCGCAGCGGCGGCCAAAGCCAACGGCGCAACGTTTCTCGGGCCGAACACACTTGGAGTATTGAGTCCAGGCAAGGGCGTGGTCGGGATGATCGGTGGCCGTGCTGAAAGTGCGAGACAATGGTTCAAGCCCGGTATTCCGAAAGGTGTTGGAATAATCAGCCGCTCCGGCGGCATGGCTTCGAGCACCGGTTATTACTTAGGTCAGGCTGGTGTGCGCATCTCAACCATCGCGCACATTGGCGGCGACGCGGTCCTCGGCATTCGGATTCCGGATGCGGCGCTGATGTTCGAAGCCGACCCGCTCACCGAAGCAATCGTCATCTTTGGCGAAATTGGTTCATCACAAGAGGAGGAACTGGCGCAACTGATTCGCGATCGAAAAGTCACGAAGCCGGTGATCGCGTATATCGGCGGCAAAGCGGCGCGGGAAGGAACGCGTTTCAGTCACGCAGGCGCGATCATCGAAGGCGGTCGAGGCACGCACGCCGGTAAAGTGAAAGCGTTGCGTGAGGCTGGCGCGACGGTGGTGGATGCGTTTGGCGAACTGCCGGGTGCGGTGGTTGAGATTTTGAAACGAATGAAAGGACAGAGTTTGATGAGTGAAGCCGACAAGAATGCGGTGTGGAATACTGCGGTCACGCGCATTGAACCCAATCGCGTGGCCGTGCGCGGATACGATATCGCCGAGCTGATGGGCCGCGTGTCGTTTGGCGCGGCGGTCTATTTGATTTTGACGAGCGGCCTGCCTTCACCGGCGGTCGGGCGATTAATGGATGCGATTTTGGTA
>QHPP01000110.1 GCA_003219125.1 Verrucomicrobiota bacterium | reverse complement strand
AACAAATAAGGCTTGTCTGAATCGATCCCGAATTTGCGGAGCGCATCCTTTGCCTTCACCGGGCGATATTCATCAAGATCGATTCCATTGTAGATCACATGTAAACATTCCTTCTTGACCTTGAACAGACGCGCAATGTCGGCCCTGGTCTCGTTCGAAACGGCAATGACCGCATCGGCCATTTCGAGAGCGGTCTTCTCGACCCAAAGCGAAAAATCGTAACCGCCACCGAGCTGCTCGCGTTTCCACGGACGCAACGGCTCGAGCGAATGCACTGTGATGACGAGCGGAATGCCGTAATTCTTTCGCGCGAGAATCCCGCCCCAATGCGTATACCAGGTATGACAGTGAACGATCTGGGCATCGATGCCAGTGGCATTAAAGTCGATGCAGCGTCGTACCGCGCCGAGAGTCGGGCGAAGCGCTTTCGGACAATTCCAGCCGGCCATATCCAATTGAAAACCACGCACCGTCAGATTCCCGAGTCTGACTCTTTGATCGCCGAAACAGCGGACTTCTACCGGCATCAACTTCGCCAATTCGCGCGACAGATATTCCACATGCACTCCAGCCCCGCCGTAAGTGGAAGGCGGATATTCGTTGGTCAGTAGCAACACTTTCACGCGCGTCTGTAGTAGTCTTACGCGCAAAGCAGGGCAAGTCTCCCGCGCGGCTGATCGCCTACGCGGATCGGCGCCATGGACGGCATTACCGTTTTATACTCGGGAAAGAGGCTGGAAAAACCGCTCACCCACACCTGATCACAGCGCGCTTTGAAACTTGACGGTTTAAAGCCGTCACGTTTTACAAGCCACTGCTTGGCTGTTGGATTTGTGAAGCTGGCTTTAGTTTTTTACTTTTAGAAGCAGCACCGGGACATCCACAGCGTGCCGCACTTTATCCACAGTGGCGCCGTAGAGGATATCGCTGACGAAACGATGGCCATGGGTGGTCATGGCGATAAGATCAATATCCTTTTCCCGGGCCAGTTTAATGATTTCGTCTGAGGGTTCGCCAAGGGCGAGCACTGCGTCGCAGGAAAAACCATCGTTTATCAGCTCGCGCTGTCGTTCTTCCAGATAGACGCGGTCTTGTTTCATTTCTTCACTTTCGGCAAGTTGTAGTTGATTGAAATTTCGTGCCACCCAGCCGTCCGCTACATGGACAAGAAGCATGCGCGCATTGGTCAGGCGAGCCAGCCGCTTAATGTGCGATAGAATGGTTTCGTCAGCAGCGCTGTTTTCAAGTGGAATGAGGATGTGCTGGTACATGGCCGCGACCTATTGAGTGGGCATCGGAATTTTCAAAAAACCATAAAAGGCTTTCCGCACGGGCTCAGGCATAAAAGTATCGAAGAGCAGTTTCACATTGAGCGAGATGATGACGATGGCTGTCATCCAGCCAAGAATTTTCACTACAAGTCCGTTCGCAAATTCGCCCATCTTGGCCTTCTCACCGGTGAATCGCAGGAGAGGCCAGACCGCAAAGCCGAGTTGCATGCTGAGGACGACCTGGCTCGCCACCAGCAACTGGGTGGTTTTTCCTTCGCCGAAAATCCCGATGATGAGTACGGCCGGAATAATGGCGATCAAACGCGTCAGCAATCGTCTAACCCAAGGCGTGATGCGAAAGTTAAGAAAACCTTCCATTACAATTTGTCCGGCCAGCGTTCCAGTAAGCGTAGAATTTTGTCCGGAAGCGAGAAGTGCCACGGCGAAGAGGACGCTGGCGAAACTGACTCCGAGAAGAGGGCTAAGCAATTTATAGGCGTCCTGAATCTCAGCTACATGCTGATGACCGGACCAGTGAAAGGCGGAGGCAGCCAGAACCAGGATCGCGCCGTTAATGAAGAGGGCGAACATAAGGGCCACAGTTGAATCGATGGTAGCGAACTTGATCGCCTCCCGCTTGCCTAGAGGTGTCTGCTCGAATTTTCTCGTCTGCACAATGGACGAATGCAGATAAAGGTTATGCGGCATCACCGTCGCGCCGAGGATACCTATGCTGACGTAGAGCATCTCCGGATTCAGGATAACGCGAGGGCCCGGGACAAACCCGAGCGCAACTCCGATGATGCTTGGTTTGGAAAGAATCAACTCGGTCGCAAAACACGTGCCGATCGTAAAGATGAGCGTGATGACGAGCGCTTCGATGTAACGAAAACCCTTATTCTGAAGGTAGAGAACAGCGAGGACGTCGAGGGCGGTAATGACACATCCCCAAACCAGCGGAATGCCAAAGAGAAGTTGCAAGCCGATGGCTGAACCGACCACTTCGGCTAAATCGCACGCCGCGATTGCGATTTCGCAAAGGATCCACAGTGCCCAGACCGTCGGCGTCGAGTAATGATCGCGACACGCTTGCGCGAGATCACGCCCGGTAGCGATACCGAGTTTGATGCAGAGATGCTGCAGCAAAATGGCCATGAAATTCGAAATCATGACCACCATCAGCAGCGCGTAACCAAATCTGGCCCCGCCCGCGAGATCTGTGGCCCAATTGCCCGGATCCATGTAGCCAACCGCGACCAGAAAGCCGGGACCGGAAAATGCGAATAACTTTCGCCAAAACGAAGCGGTCACAGGAACGACGACGCTGCGATGGACTTCAGGCAGAGAAACGTTTCCGACTTCTCTGCGCCAAACTCGTTGGCTTGTGGTCAATTCCGGCATCTTCTCACTTTCCCAAAAATTTGCTCGCGCCAGCGTGAAAGATTTTGCGTTCGAGGCGGGAGCATGGGCTTTTTCACAAAAGATATCATTTTTGCGCCAGCATTCTTTCGAACTTCCCGTTCAGCCCGGAATAGAACGGGTAGGGTCGATCAGGGTTCCTCGGGAGATAGCGCCAATGTTTGTACATCCAGAGCCACGGGCCCGGCTTCGCACGCATGATCGGCTCGAATGAATCCCAGCAGGCCTGCGCGACTTCCCGCGGGGTTGCGTTTGGGCCAAGGTCAATCGGCGCATGAAAAACAACCCGGTAACGTCCTCGCGGCAATGGCTCGCAATGGGCCGGAATAAGCGCGGCTCCTGAGCGTTGCTGTAACCAGGCGTGAGCGGAAGTAACACTGGTTTGCAATCCTAAACACCGAACGGCGACGGCAGCGGGGCCCGGTAAAACGGTCAGATCAACCAGCATGGCGGTATTCCCTCCGCGACGCAGGGTCTTGAAAAGTCGCAAAATTCCGCCGGTGCGGGCGCTAAAGACATGACCGGATCGTTCCCGCCAACGCCGGAAAATTGGATCGAGCAAAGCATTCTTGAATTCCTGGGCAATAATCGTGCTCGGACGACCACGAAACCCACAGCCCAGACTGAGCCATTCGAAATTGCTGTAGTGATAACAGACCACGATCCCGCTTTGATTCGGATTGACCTCGGGAAACCCTTCAAATTCAATGTAGCGTGAGAAATTTTCCGGAGTGAGCCGTGGGCTCCACATCAGATCGAGCATGGTTTGAGCGAAATGCTGGTACGATTCGCGAATGATGCGCCGTTTTTCTGAAGCCGAATATTTTTCGCCAAAGGCGCACTCAAGATTCGCAAGGGCAATGCGGCGGCCATAACGATCCACCACCGCGGCCACGGCACCGAATATTTTTGCCAGAGGGACGAGGACAGGTCGCGGCAAAAGGGGCACGAGGCTGGCGGCAATTAGCAGGCCGATGTGCTCCAAGCGGTAGCGAACTTTTTTCCACGCTTGTCTCATAAATAGAGCAGATAAAGCCGAGTCGCGTTGGCGTAATTTTGTGCGAACGTACTTGGCCGCCGTGCAAGATTCGCGCGGCCGCATCCTGTGAAAAGCGTCCTTTTCGTTTGTACTGGCAATGTTTGTCGCAGTCCCATTGCGGAAGGTCTTTTTCGCCGCCTCCTGGGAAATCGCAAGGATATTGAAGTGGCCTCCGCCGGCGTACACGCAGTGCGCGGGCAGCCGCCAAGTTCGCACGCGATCGAGGTCTGCGCCGAGGAAGGCGCCGAAATCGGCAATTTGCGGAGCCAGCCTTTGACGGGCGCGTTAGTCGAGCGCGCGACTCATATTTTCGCCATGACAGGGGCGCATGTGGAAGCGATCCAGATGCTTTTCCCAAATGCAGCCGATAAGACTTTTCTGTTGCGCGAGTTTGAAGAAGCGGGCGCGACCTGCTGGCGCGACGTTCCCGATCCCATCGGACTCGGGCGCGATGTTTATAATACTTGCGCGGAGACCATCAAAAACGCCTTGCCCAGCGTGCTCGCGTTTGTAGAAGAGAGCGAAGTAGCTGTCCGCTCGGGCGGGCGAAGCGGCGGCGCTTCCACTTATCTGATGAGCGATATTCCTCATTCGGCTGAACCGAGTTTGGGCGCGCCCAGTGGCGGTCTACGCAAAGTCGATCCGGAAGTTTATGACGCAGTCGCGGCCGAAGAAAAACGGCAGCGCGAAAATATCGAACTGATCGCGTCGGAAAATTTCACCAGTCGTGCGGTGATGGAAGCGCAAGGGAGCGTGTTGACCAACAAATACGCCGAGGGTTATCCCAGCAAACGCTGGTACGGGGGCTGTGAAAATGTGGATACCGTCGAATCGCTTGCGATCGATCGGGCCAAGCGATTGTTCGGCGCAGAACATGTGAACGTCCAGCCACACAGCGGCTCGCAGGCGAACATGGCGGTCTATTTTTCGGTGCTGAAAGTGGGCGACAAGATTTTGACAATGAATCTAGCCCACGGCGGCCATCTCACCCACGGACATCCGGCAAATTTTTCGGGCAAATTTTATCAGGTCACCCACTACGGCGTGGCTGAGAAAACCGAGCAAATCGATTACGACGCCCTCGAAAAGCTGGCCAACGAAACCAAGCCGGCGATGATCACTGCCGGCGCATCAGCTTATCCACGCACGCTCGATTTTCAGCGGCTGCGAACCATCGCCGATGCATGCGGCGCGCTTCTCTTCATTGATATGGCGCACATCGCCGGGCTGGTCGCAGGCGGCCAGCACCCGAGTCCGATTCCACATGCCCAGTTTGTCACGACGACGACACACAAAAGCTTGCGCGGCCCCCGCGGCGGTATCGTGTTATGCCACGAGAAATACGCGAAACAGATCGACTCGATGGTATTTCCGGGCATTCAGGGTGGCCCGCTCATGCACGTGATCGCGGCGAAAGCGGTGTGTTTTCACGAAGCATTGCAGCCGCAGTTTCGCGAGTATCAAAAGCAAGTGGTGACGAATGCGAAAGCGCTCGCGGCCGGTTTGAGCAAACACGGCTATCGCATCGTCAGCGGTGGCACTGATAATCATCTGATGCTAGTGGACCTGCGGCCCAAGGAAATTAACGGGAAACAAGCGCAGGAAGTTCTCGATCGGGCTGGCATCACGGTGAATAAAAATGCAATTCCTTTCGACACTTATCCGATCTTCAAGCCGGGCGGAATTCGTGTCGGCACTCCGGCTGTGACCACGCGTGGAATGCGTGAGGAAGAAATGCTGGAGATTGCCGATCTCGTTGCCGAAGCGCTCCAAAATCGCGATGATAATGCCGCGCTCGAACGGGTTCGCGGAAAGGTGCGGGAATTAACGCGACGGTTTCCATTACCATCATAGATGCCGCAGAGCGTGCCGGAACACAGACCTTCTAGCCTGTGCGCCCGGCGGAGTTACACTCCGCTGATTGCTGCAATGCGGATACTTCAAGGAAATTACAACAGCGGACAGAATGTCCGCTGGGCGCACAGACTGAAAGTCTGTGTTCCGCTTCTTGTCATTGCGAGCGACTTGTCACGCCGTCGCTTTATGCGAAGGCTGGAAGGAATCCCGTTTGTTAGCCTATCGTTTCGCCACGGGATGTCTCGACTACGCTCGACATGACGAAGAATTTTGAACAAACAAATCCGCTGCGCGAAGGTTTAAGCACGCGCGCGGTGCCGCAGCCGTGCGCGATTGTCATCTTCGGCGCCACCGGTGACCTGACCCACCGAAAATTGATTCCTGCGCTCTACAATCTTGCCGCCGATGGAGAATTGCCACCGGCGGTGACTGTGATCGGTTTCGCCCGTCGCCCTAAAAGCGACGAGGAATTCCGCAAGGAACTTGCGGAAACCACTAAACAATTTTCGCGTCAGGATGTTCGTGAAGACATTTGGAAGACTTTTTCGCAATCGCTTTTCTACCATCAAAGCGAGTTTGAAGATGAATCGGGATACCAATCGCTCCCGAAGCGCCTCGACAAGATCGACGAAGAACGCGGTAGCCGCGGTAATCGTTTGTTTTATTTCGCGGCCGCGCCGGAGCAGTTCGAGCCGATCCTAAAAAATCTTAAAGCCGCCGGAGTCAACAAAGCGAAGGAAGGCAACTGGGCTCGGGTTATCATTGAAAAGCCATTCGGCCGCGATCTCGCTTCCGCCCAGGAATTAAATCGGGTCGTCTCCAATGCCTTCGCCGAAGATCAAACTTACCGCATCGATCATTTTCTCGGGAAGGAGACGGCGCAGAACATTCTCGTTCTCCGCTTCGCTAATGCCATCTTCGAACCAATCTGGAACGCGCGCTACATCGATCACGTTCAGATCACGGCCGCGGAAACACTGGGGGTGGAAGGCCGCGCTGGCTATTACGAAACTGCCGGCGCGTTACGCGACATGGTGCAAAACCATTTGCTGCAGCTTCTTTGCCTCGTCGCAATGGAAGCGCCCACCGATCTTAGCGCCGACAGCATTCGCGACGAAAAAGTGAAAGTCGTTCGTTCCTTGCATCGTTATCGCGCGAATGAAATCGCGAAGCTGGTCGTGCGCGGTCAATACACCAGGGGCGCGATCAATGCTGAGAACGTTCCGGGTTACCGCGAAGAAGAAAAGGTGGATCCGAAGTCCGAGACCGAAACTTACGTGGCTCTGCGATTAAGTATCGATACCTGGCGCTGGTCAGACGTTCCAATCTATCTGCGCGTCGGAAAACGGCTTCCGAAATCTGCTACGGAAATTTCGGTGCACTTCAAGAAAGCGCCGATGGTTCTGTTTAATCGCGATAGCACCGAGCACGATCAAAATGTGCTCGTCATTCGTATTCAGCCCGACGAAGGAATTTCGTTGCGGATGATGGCAAAAATCCCGGGAACGAGTCTCCGCATCGAGCCGGTAAAGATGGATTTCCATTACGGAACCAGTTTTGGCAAACCGAGCCCGGAAGCGTATGAACGTTTGCTGCTCGATGCCATGAGCGGCGATGCCACCCTCTTTGCTCGGCGCGATGAAGTGGAGGAAGCATGGGCATTTATCGACATCATTGAGAGGGCCTGGGCGGAGAAAAACGCGCCGCCGTTAACATTTTATCCTGCTGGCTCGTGGGGACCGGAAGAAGCCGATGAACTTCTCGCTCGCGATGGGCGAGCATGGAGGCGACTATGAAAACCTCCGTCATCTCGAGCAACGTCGAGGGATCCCGCCATGTTACCTTAAAGGTTTCCCAACGGCATCCCTCGACTTCGCTCGGGATGACGATTCATTAAAATGCCCGCGCTTGCTGAAACTGTTTCACTCGGTCTCTCGGTCCAGATCGATCGGATTGATCGCGAGCTAAAGAAACTTTGGAGCGAAGGCGAAGGCGCGATGACGCGGGCGTCGCTGATGAACCTCGCGGTTTACAGCGAAGAGCCGGGATCCCTCACACGCAACACCCGGTTATTGGCCCGAATCACCGAGAACCACGCTTGTCGGGCAATCGTCGTCGGCGCTGATCCGCGCGCAAAAAACGATCGAATGGAGGCGTGGATTAGCGCCCACTGTCACCTTAGTCGAGCCGGGGCCAAGCGAGTTTGCTCGGAACAAATTTCATTTTTACTGGAAGGGGCAATGGTCAAGCTGCTCCCGAGCATTGTTTTTTCCCAGCTCGATTCCGATCTCCCGCTTTATCTTTGGTGGCAGGCGGAATTTGCCGAGCCAATGGACCCGCAGCTTTGGTCGTGGATTGATCGATTGATTTACGACAGCCAATCGTGGCGCGATTTCAAGGCCGAGATGCGCTTGGTCGAGATGGCGCAACGCGAAGCCAAACAACGCATCGTGCTCTGTGATTTGAATTGGACTCGACTCGTTCATTTTCGTCTCGCTTTCGCCCAGTTTTTCGATCATCCGGGCTCGCATCATCATTTCCGTGAAATTGAAAGCGGATCGATTGTCTTTGGAAACGATTTTCGTTCGACCGCAATTCTCTTTGTCGGTTGGCTCGCGGCGCAACTCGGTTGGGAAATTCGGAATGGGAAAAAGAGCAATGAAATTGAGTTGGAAAACTCCGACGGCAAACCGATACGGATTAACCTGCAAGAAAAGGGAGAGGTACCGATTGCATCCTTTACCGCGCAATCGCACGAGATCGAATTCCAAGTAATGCAGGCAGATTGCGGCGATCTACTCGAAGTCTGTCGCGGCAAATTAGGCGAAGCTCAAGCTCGCCAGGTCCTGCCATCAGCGGAGAACGATCCGGTCAAATTAATGAGCGAGGAACTGATGCGCGGCGGGCCGCACCAGGTCTATCTTCGCGCAGTCGAGAAAGTTCGCGACCTTCTGTAGCTGCCGTCAGAGCCGTGGAAAATATTTTCTGCCGCCGGAGATGGCGGCAGCTACATCGCAAAAATCTGCCGCAGCGCGCGAACGTTTTTCTCGATCGAAAAAATTTCTTTCGTCCGCTCGCAACCTTTGCGGCCAAATGATTGCGCGAGCTCAATGTCGTTAATCAACCGGCTGAGCGCATCGGCCGTGGCGGCAGCGTCGTTTTGTGCCACCAGCAGTCCAGTTTGACCGTCGCGAACCATTTCGGAAATCCCGCCGATATTCGTCGAAACAACCGGCAGGGCTGAGGCCATTGCTTCCATTACGACGGTTGGCAGGTTATCCATCGCACCATCGGGATCGATCCGGGATGGCAGGGCCAGAACAGTCGCCCTGCTCAAGCGCCCCGCGATTTCGGCTTGCGTCTTTGGGCCGGCCAGATGCACGTGCTCAGCTAAATCCTGCCGATGAATGCGCGCCTGCAATTCCTCAAAGAGCGGTCCTTCGCCGATAATTTCGCAGCGGAATCCGTGGCCGCGTTCCCGCAATCGAGCGCAGGCGTCGATCAGCACATCAAAACCTTTTTTGCTAATCAGCCGTCCGATGGAAAGAATCAGCGGTGGTCGCTCGAATTCCGCCGGGTAAAATTTGGCGGGATCAATCCCGTTGTAGATCCGATGCACCCGCGCAGCATATTCGGGAAAGCGCTGCCGCAGCTGATTCGCCGCAAAATCGCTGACCGCGATGACGGCGCTGGCCGATGAGAGAATTTCGAATAACCCGATCTCGAAATTGGCCGGGACAAAAATATCGTTGGCATGAACCGTAACGCTGTAATCGATCCCGAAGAATTTCTTAATCCAGAACGCGGTTCGGGCCGCCATGCCTGCGAAATGGGTATGGACATGCCGGACGCCAAGTTTCTGCAAATGCGTTCCGGTGTAAGTCGCTTGATGAAGGCGAAGTGAGTCTGGTTTTCTGCGCCATTCGTGTAAAGTTTTTCGGACCGGCTTTGGCAAACTGGTCGCCGCTTCATCTGCTAAGCGGGCAAAAGCGTTGCCCTCCGGCAACTGATGCACGGTCGCAATGATCGCGCGATCCCAGGTGGTGTCGGGACCGAAGTCTGGTCCGCGCAGCGAGAAAATTGCAGGCCGAATGCCCTGTCGGAAAAGCTCGGCAATCTCCCGATAGCAAAAGGTTTGGGAAAATTTCGGGAACCGTTCAAAAACGTAGGCGAGCACCTTCCGATTTAACGCGCTCCGGCCTAATTGCCAACGCCGGCGAGGCACGAAATCCGCTTATATATAAGTTAGACGCGCATCCTGCATGACTTTTGCTGTAGTCAGGCTCGTGCCCCGTCGCGATTTCTTCTCCTTTTGCACGACACTCCGGCCGATTGAGCTGAAGGCCCTCGGAGAACTGTCGCATGTACGACACTTGCAAAAGGGCGAATTGATTTACACCACCGGCGATCTCGCCGAAGAAGTCTACAGCGTTAATCGGGGCGTCGTTGAGGTGATCCAGCTCATTCCCGGCGAATCGGACGAACGCAGTTTCGTCACTCGCGGCGATATTTTCGGTGTTGCTGACGCCCTGGGCAAAATGCCGCGCTCACGTTCGGCGCGTGCTCAGGAAATCGTGAGCCTGCAATGTTTCAACCGTGAGAATTTCGTCGCCATTTCGCAACGGGTCCCCTCCTTTCTCCTTTTCCTGTGTGAGCAAATGGCGCATCGGCTCCACCAGGTCCGTGCGGGCAAGGGACCAAGCGGACCTCAGAAACTGAGCGGCAGCCTGGCGAACTTCGATTTGGTTACGGTCCATCAAACCATCATCAGCTCCGGACAAACGGGGGAGCTCGAGGTGTTGAACGAACACAACGAACGATTAGCCACGTTCTATTTTCAAGGTGGCGCGCTTCGTAGCGGTCAATTTCAACAGCTCACCGGCGAGGAAGCATTCTGGCAGCTCTTCCTAAGCGACGATATTCCCGGGAGTTTTTCCTTCGCCTCCGGAGTGCAGCCGATTACCGATTGCCTGCAATCAGTCGAGATCACTCAATCTCCAAACGATATGCTGATTACCGCGATGCGCCATCGCGACGAGTTTCACAATCTCAAGAAAACAACGCCTGACCCCAACACGCTGCTGCAGCGGCTGGCCCCCAGTTTTGAATGGCCGCCCGATGCGGAACCGGAGCTGAAGCCGTTGGCGGAACGAATCTGGAACTACAGTTTTGATCGCCGCTTCACTATTAATGAGCTGTTTCGCCAGAACGCAGTTTGTGAATTGAAAATCTATCTCGTGGTTTCCGAGTTGTTGCGAATTGGGCAAATCGCAACCGTTCATCCCACACCGCAACTGGCGAAGGCGTCGTGAAAAAAATCCCGCTTTTTTTGTTCGTCGCTCTAATCGCGCTCACTGATGGGAGTTGCTCCTACCTTACATCCAACGGACGCCATCAAGCCGCGTATGCCCGTTACATTAGGCACTCTAGTTACAACCGGATGAAGCTACAACGAAAGCTCTCCCGTTCGCCGAAAATTCAGCCGGCGCGGATGCAAAGCGAACCAACAATCGCCACCAGTACCAGTCCGGAATCTGTTACCGCGAGCGCGGAACCAGCGCCATCGGAAAACTAGCCGGCATCCCGTTGCACCGGAATTGGTCGGCCGGCATCATCGACCGCGACGTAAACGAACACACCGCGCGTCACCAGGACTTGCGTACCGTGTTCCCGGAAGCGTTCCACCCAAACCTCCACCGGAATGGTCATTGATGTGCGCCCGATTTTTTCCACCCAGGCATAACACGCGACCGTGTCCCCTACTCCGACCGGTTGAAGAAATGACAAGCCTTCCATTGCGACGGTGACGACGCGCGCCTTTGCTGTTTTCGAAGCGAGAATGCCGCTGCCCAGATCCATCTGAGACATCAACCATCCCCCAAAAATATCGCCGTTAGGGTTTGTATCCGCGAGCATGGCGATCGTGCGAATAACCAATTCGCCTTTCGGTTTTTCGGGCGAACGCATAAGTGAGTGATCACCTTATAACCGGTCATCCCGAGCGAAGTCGAGGGATCCCGATGCACCCACCTTTAAGATTTCGCGGTCGGATCCCTCGGCTACGCTGAGGGTGACGGCAATTACAAAATCAGCATGCAATCACCGTAGCTAAAAAAACGATACCGCTCTCGCACCGCTTCCTCGTAAGCACGCAGGATAAATTCGCGTCCGGCAACTGCGCTTACCAGCATGAGCAGGGTCGACCGCGGCAGATGAAAATTTGTCAGCAAAACGTCGACCATTTGAAATTGGAATGGCGGATAAATAAAAATATTCGTTTCGCCTTCGCCGGCTTGAATTTTTCCAAAATTGCGCTGAACCGATTCCAAGACACGAACGGTTGTGGTTCCGACCGCGACGATGCGCTTTGCTTTCGCGATTGCCTCGGCTGCATCCGGCGAAATCGAAAATCGCTCGGGATGCATTTGATGTTGAGTGATGTCTTCCACTTTGACCGGACGAAAAGTTGCCGTCCCGACATGGAGGGTGATGAAAACGTGCGGAAGAGTGCCAAGAATTTGCGGAGTGAAATGGAGTCCGGCTGTGGGCGCCGCAAGTGAGCCCTCGTATTTCGCGAACACCGTTTGATAGCGCGCTTCATCCTCTGCCTTGTAGCGGGAGACTACGACCGCCGGCCGCTTGATATACGGCGGCAGAGGCATCGCACCGCCGTGCTGAAGCTCGACGTCGTCAGACAATACCATTTCCCGTGAGCCATCGGCAAAAATTTCGCCCGCTTCCGCGCGCACACCTTGAATAAAAGTGGCTACGCCTTTTCCAAATCGACGACTCGGCTTTACCAACGCTTTCCAACGACCCGGCCCAATCTTTTCCAGAAACAAAAATTCGAATTTTCCGTCGTCGGAAAATTGTCGCGCCGGCAAAACGCGCGAGTTATTCAAAACGAGCAGATCGTCATCGCGTAGAAATTTCTTGAGATCGACAAAATGCGCGTGTTCGATTTTCTTCCGGTCGCGATGCAATACCATCATGCGCGAATCCTCGCGGCATGGCAGGGGATGTTGCGCGATCAATTCCCGCGGTAGCTTGTAATTGTAATCCGCGAGCCGTGTACTCATGCTTCATCATCAAAGGATTTGATCGCGCACGCAAAGGTGACATCATCAGCCGTGCTTCAGCCCGCGCTTTCCCTCGTTCTTGAAGCGCTAAAGGAGATTCGCGATTCCCAGGAGAAAACGTTTCGTGTTTCTCGCGCGACGCTTGATCGATTTCTGGAGTCTCGACCCGACCACCACCACGTTCCCGATATTGCAGCCAAAGCTGCTTCGCTCGGGGAGGTGCGCGATCGCGTCTGCGTTTGCACGAAGTGCCCGCACCTCGCGCGCAGCCGCACCCAAACTGTTTTCGGTGTCGGTAATCCGGACGCGGAGTTGATGTTCGTCGGTGAAGCGCCGGGCGCGGATGAAGATGCACGCGGTGAGCCATTCGTGGGCCGCGCCGGTCAATTGCTCACTCGCATCATCGAAACGATGGGCCTTAGCCGCGATGAGGTTTACATCGCAAATATTTTAAAATGTCGTCCCGACATGCCGAAAGGCGCGCCCGGAAATCGGCCGCCGACGCCCCAGGAAATGCAGACCTGCATCGGCTATCTCATTGAGCAAATCGAAATCATTCAACCGAGGGTTGTCGTCGCGCTCGGGGCGACGGCGGTCGAAGGTTTACTTGGGGCGCGCGGCGTGATGCGCGAGTTGCGCGGCAAATGGCATTCTTATCACGACACCCCACTCATGATCACGTATCACCCGTCGTATTTGCTGCGAAACCAATCGCCCGGTGAGAAACGCAAAGTTTGGGAAGATATGATGGGGGTACTGGAAAAACTCGAGCGCCCGATCAGCGAGAGACAGCGAAATTATTTTCTCTGAGCTCGGCTTCTTCTGTAACGGCGGTCTGCGACCGTCGTCCCCAACTCCGTCATCCCGAACCGTGGATTATTATCGACCCGATGCCATCGGCGGTTCGAGCCGCGTTTACGGCCCAGCTCGCCATAACGGGTGCTACAGCTCCGCCGCTCGCTAGGCGAAATAATCCGATCGATTCAAAGCAAGCTTCCGGGGTAGCAGCACTATGCCGAAAACTACCAGACCAAGCAGTGAAAAGGTTGAACCAACATCGGGTACCGATGACGAAGGAGAAAAAAGGAAAACATTGTCGAGCGAATCCGTGTCTGGTCCGGCCTGGTATTCCGCGCGAATCCTAAAATCGGTAATGTTGGCCAAAGTGGCTTGTATTTGTGCTTGAGTCGCAAGCGCTCCTAACAGGGTGGAAACGTGCCACCCGGACAAATCGTTTAAGAAAATGTCGTAAGATGTCCATGAATTGTTAGATGGATTCACAGGAGTATTGAAGACAAGCGTTAAACCTCCGCTGGTTAAAATGACGTCGGAATCATCGAACTGGTTTGGAGATCCCGGATAGGATTGACGTAGATCGAACGTCAGGCTAGTGCCGTAAGCAGCGCTGTGATCACCGTGAAACTTTGCCGGAGCGACAAAATATGTCACGCCTCCGATCACCTGATCGGTGAGTTCAACATGGCCAGCCGGATTTCCACCAGTTGCCAGCCATGTGACTGGCCCAGCTACGTCACCGGCGGCGCTCCAGCCCTCGGTACCAGCGTCAAAATGCTGATAATAGATGCGGCCGCCGGCATCGAGCATGCCGCGGTGAAAATGATTACGGCGGCCGCAAACTTGGCTAATCTAATGATGTTTTCTTTCGACATAATTTGGGCGTTGTTGGATGAGCGGTGTAATGATCTAAGTTGGAAAATCGTTGGCGCTACCGATGTGGCGGGCAATCGCGGCAATCCATCGGTGTGCTGGAGTTGACGCAAGTAGCGGTGCAGCCGAAGGACGTCGCCAGCGGCGGCAGCGTACGGCGAAGCTGATAACGCGATCTTACCTTTCGTGTTCGTGATCGCTCCTTCGAGACTGGTAACGAAATCGAGCAGGCAGTCCAGATGGTTTTCGCAAAAATTTCCCATCCTGTCCTAGGGCGAGTCTGCAGCGAGCCGCTTTGATAAATGCCGCAATCCATAACGGCTCCGCAGAGCGTCGCGCTACCAGTAGAACTACTGACCGCAGAACTGGGTGAGCAGGTCATTGTTGTAGTTGTAGAAGACGCGTCCGATAACGTAGCTGCTGAAATCGCCAAATGCGACGCGGCTTTGGGACGCAAAGAGTGATCATTGCTTCCCTTGCGCCAAACGGACCGGTCGCCGTCATCTATGGCACAATTAATTTCCTGCACTTACGCATTCACATTCACTTGCACTTCGGAAAACGGTGTAAGTGATTGTTAAAGTGCAGGTGAAAGCGAAGTCTCTCTTGCGCTCAAATACCACGCCTCCGCTACAGTTTTGCTCGCGCCCTTCGCAACCGGCTTTGACTCGCAAGTGTAATCGTGGTTGATGCGATCATACCGCGCACTTCACTGCGCGGAACTTTCACCGGCGTGCGTAAAGCCTCCAATCCGCTCTGCTCGATTAGTTCAAGCGTGCGCACTCCAATCCTAGCCGGCAGGACCGTGGCGACCCGCACACGCGGGGGATTGATCGCGATGGAATATTCCAGCCCAGCGTCCAGCCCAGCGCGCGCTTCTGCGATCCAACGCGAATAGATTGGCAGAAAATCAGCCGGCGCGTTCAGCAAATCGGACGCCGAAAGATTGGCGGCACGCAACTCCTCCTCCGGAAAATAACAGCGACCGGCGCGTAAATCGCTGCCCGCGTCGCGCAAAATATTTACCAACTGCAACCCGCAGCCATAATTCCTTCCCAGCTCGAGCATGTCCACTTCGTCGCGTGCGGTGAAACTCTGCACTTTGCGAAAACAGACGCGCGTCCAAAATTCGCCTACACAACCGGCAACCAAATAGGTGTAGTTGCGCAGTTCCTCCGCATTGGCCAATGCCGCCAGTCCCCGACCCCATCGCGTCAAATCCTCTCGCTGACCGCTCGTAATGGTTGCGAGCAGTTCGCGAACATCGCGCTGATCTTCCGTCGAAAGATTTGCCAGCGCTCGCAAAATCGCCTCCGCCGATTCCAGCAGCGTCTTTTCCCCCTCGCTTAGTCCGGGCGACACCTCCTCCCCTCGTTGGGGGGAGTGCCGCGCCTTAGTCCTGCGACTGGCGGACGACAATTGGGACGGATTCCGTTGCGAAACAAGAAGCTCTTTCAATGCTTCCCCGACCGCCTGGCCTTTTCCCGCGATCGCGCGCGCAAATCGGTCGAGCAGCTCGATTCGTTTTCCAGCATCAACGGCGCTGCTATCGGCAATGGTGTCGCTCGTTCGCGCCAGTAGATAAGCCAGCGCGACCGGTTCCCGCAACGCACGTGGCAATAAGCGAATCGAAAGATAAAACGAACGCGAAACCGGTTTCAGCAATTCGAGCTCGTTCACAGCCAAAGGTTGCTCACCTCGATCCGATCCGCGAGATGTAACTATGGGAGCATAGGAGGATTCACGACCTTATGAGCGAAAATGAGACGCACCCCTCAAATGTGATCCGGCACCTTTACGTTCATTTCCCATTTTGCGCGCGCATTTGTCCTTACTGTGCCTTTTACAAGACGCGTGGGAACGCGGCCGAGGTTGCACGATTTTGCGAGGCGCTCGCCTCCGAAGCGAGGCGAGTTGCAAAAAAACTCCCCCTGACGCTGGAAACAATATTCTTTGGAGGCGGCACACCAACCGTTCTCAGCACGGCTCAACTGAAGAACTTGCTCGAGCTCTTTCACGAAATTTTCGATTTGGGCGCATTGCGCGAATGGAGCATTGAGGCAAACCCCGGGAGCGTCTCGGTAAAGAAAGCGGCGGCTTTACGCGAGTCAGGCGTCAACCGCATCAGCCTCGGCGTGCAAAGTTGGGACAACGAGTTGTTGCATTTGCTGGGGCGGGAACACGACGCAGCCCAGGCCGAAGAGTCGTTTCATATTTTTCGTGGCGCTGGATTTTCCAACATCAGCATCGACTTGATGTTTGCGTTACCCGGACAAACGGAAGTGCAATGGCGCAAGTCCTTGCAGAAAACGATCATGCTCCAGCCCGAACATATTTCTACCTACTGTCTCACCTACGAAGAGGACACTGAGTTTCTCGCACGATTCCAGCGCGGCGAATTTTCCGCGCATGATGAAACGGAAGCGCGCTTTCTTGAGTTGGCGATGACGACACTCGAGAGGGCTGGCTACGAGCACTACGAGATTTCGAATTATTCGCGTTCGGGATTTCACGCCGAGCACAATCGGGCTTACTGGTGCGGCGCGGACTATATCGGGATCGGTCCGAGCGCGTTTTCCACGCGCGGATTCGAGCGCTGGCAGAACGTTGCAGATCATAATGAATATGCCCGGCGTCTGTTCGCTAACGCATCGCCGGTCGCGTCAATCGAAAAACTAACTCCCGCGATGAAGCGGACCGAGCACATCGCTCTCGGTCTGCGCACCCGCGAGGGAATTGTTGCCGATACGATTGATCAAATCCAAGCGGAGGAATTGATCAGCAACGGATTGCTTGCACGAAACGATAGCCGCGTTTTTCTCACCCGAGCCGGAAGGTTATTGGCGGATTCTGTAACTATCGAAGTCTTGTAGAAGTTCGCGCCTATTTTTGCCCGGGTAGCGCACGCGTCTCGCGTGTTGGCGAAAGCGTCCCGCTTTCGCGGACTCTTCTAAAAAGATTGTTTCGGCGAGACGCCGAAACCAACACGCGAGACGCGTGCGCTACCCAGCATCCTATGCACCGGACCCATTCTGTAGCGGCGCTCTATGAGCGCACCGAAAACCTAAGACTCGGCGGTTATAGACCGCCGCTATAGCATCACACCGCGCCGTAACGGCGTTGCCTTTTCGCGAAATCGTCCACCGCCGCAAACAAATCTTTCCTCGTAAAATCCGGCCACAGCTTTGTCGTCACATACATCTCGGTATAAGAAAGTTGCCAGAGCAAAAAATTTGAAATCCGCATCTCCCCAGACGTGCGAATGAGCAGGTCCGGATCGGGATAATACCGGGTGTAAAGATGTTTGCTAAACATCTCCGGATTAATCATTGCTCGATCGATGTGACCGGCCTCAACTTCGCGCAGCAAACTGCGAATCCCATCGATGATCTCGTCGCGGCCACCGTAACTGAGTGCCAGAATGAGCGTAAGCCCGGTGTTCGAGGCCGTGCGTTTGATCGATTCGTGCAAACGCTTCTGACAGTTGTCCGGCAAATCGGTCAGCCGTCCGATTGCCTGTAGTCGGACATTTTTCTCGATCAGCTCCGGCGTCTTATCCTTCAAAAACTTCTCGAGCAGCCGCATCAAGGCGAAAACCTCGCTCTTCGGTCGCTGCCAGTTTTCCGCCGAAAAAGCGTAGAGCGTCAGGTACTCCACTTTCAATTCGCCACAGCCTTCCACACACTCCCGCACCGCATCTGCCCCCTTCTCGTGGCCCTTGATTCGCGGCAAACCACGCTGCCTGGCCCAGCGACCGTTCCCATCCATAATGATGGCGATGTGTCGCGGAGTAATTTTTTGCACCGCCATCCTCAAAGCACAATCGTTTCCGCGCGCGTCGGCCCGACACTAACGATTGTTAGTTTGGCGCCCGTTAATCCTGAGATTCGTTTGAGGTAATCGCGCGCACGCTTCGGCAGATCGGAAAATTTCCGTGCCGATCGCGTCGATTCAGACCAGCCCGGCATGGTCTCATAAATCGGCTCGCAATTGTTCCACTGCGCAGAATCGCACGGTGGAACATCGAGACGCTTGCCGTTCAAACGATAGCCAACACAAATCGAAATCGGATTCACTTCATCGAGACCGTCCAGATTCGTGATCGCGAGCTCGTCAATCCCATTGATCATCGTGGCGTAATGTGTGGCCACAGCATCGAACCAGCCGCAGCGGCGGGCCCGCCCGGTCGTCGCGCCGAATTCCCGTCCCATCTGGTGCAATTTTTTCGCAAAGCTCGCGTCTTCTGTCGGGAGCGGTCCTTCGCCCACCCGCGTCGTGTACGCTTTCATCACCCCGACCACGCGGTCCATTCGGTGCGGGGGAACGCCCGAGCCGGTACACGCGCCACCGGCCGTGGTATTCGATGATGTCACGTACGGATAGGTCCCATGATCGATATCGAGAAACGTACCTTGCGCGCCTTCAAACAAAATCTCGCGCCCGCTCTGCAAGGCCCTATGCAAATAAACCACCGTGTTCGCCACAAATGGCGACAACGCCGCGGCCGCCGCCAAATATTGCTGGTTCACTTCGCGAAAATCATTCGGTTTCGCCCCCAACGCTCGCAGGATGGCGTTGTTCTCGCGCATTTTCGCTTCGAGTTTCTTCGAAAACAGCCTGGGCTGCATCAAATCGGAAACCCGCAAACCAGTGCGTGCCGCCTTGTCGCCGTAGGCAGGACCAATCCCTCGTTTCGTCGTGCCGATCTTCGCCGCCCCTTTCCGAAGCTCGCGCTGTTCGTCCAAAGCGCGATGGTACGGCAGAACCAGATGCGCAGCGTCGCTCACCAGAAGATTGCGACCAATGCGGACGCCTAAGTTCTTCAAACCTTCAATTTCTTTCACCAGCGCGATCGGATCGATAACAACACCGTTGCCGATCACGCAAACTTTGCCGCGCCGCAAAATCCCCGACGGAATCAAATGCAGAATATATTTTTTGCCACGATGAATGACGGTGTGGCCGGCATTGTTCCCACCCTGACTGCGCACCACGATATCGGCCTCGGCCGTAAGCACGTCGATGATCTTCCCCTTCCCTTCGTCACCCCATTGCGCGCCGATCAGAATCGTGTTGGCCATGACTTTTTGGGCAAAATTTTGTCCCGATGCGCTCGGTCGACGCATTCGGGACTTGCGTCACAGGATAAGAGCAGCGGCTCCCCGCGCAAGACCATTCTGGACATGCGGCGCGATAATGAGGTATCTGAACGAAATATGCGTACCATCCTACTGATCATTCTGGTGCTGTTGTTAATTGGCGCATTGCCGACCTGGCCCTATAGCTCGGGCTGGGGTTATTATCCGGGCGGCGGATTATTGCTTCTGATAATCTTGATCCTGGTCCTTTGGCGAGCGTAACGCGGTCTGCTCGGTGTATCGGGAGCGCCGGCTTCCGGCCGCGCTGCATTCGGCATCCCTGCCGAACGATTGGTCATTTACTGCGCCACCACTCGCACCACCGGCAACGGAAAACGCAATCGCAGTTCGTCCTGAAGATAAATCTCGACGTGATGCAGTCCGAACTGCTGGAACTGCACCCCACCAAAGTAATGGACATTCGTGGCGTGTCCTTCCATTTCCTTTAACTCAAAATCCACCTCGGCCTGCGCCAGCACCTGTTGCTCGTCCACGCCGACGATGCGCGAGCGCTGCTTGAATTTTCCCGCGCCACTGCACCAGCGCGACCAAATGCAAAGTCGCATGCAGGTGATAGGTAATTGCGGGGCCGGTACGACATTGACCACGCCCACCAACGTCTGCATGCCATTGAATTCGTGCCGGACATCCTCACATAGCACGCAGCTTTGCAGATCGGGCAGAATCACGTCGGTCGCAGCCATTTCCTCAAATCAAACCGCCCATCAGCAGTCCGAATAATACCACCGCCAAAATAATCCGATAAATTGCAAAGGGCGCGAACCCGCGCGCCCGCACCCAGTTCATAAACCAGGCGACAACGCCCAATGCCACCACAAATGAAACTATTGCGCCAATCATTAGCACTACCCAATTGTGTCCGGTCATGACCAGCGGCGCGAGTCTTGTTTCATCGCTTCCGTGCCGCAAGGTCTTGAGCAAATCGTAACCGGTCGCCACAACCATCGTCGGCATCGAAAGAAAAAACGAAAACTCCAACGCTGCGCTCCGGGAAAGCCCCGCCAATTGCCCGGCCGCGATGGTGGACATCGAGCGCGATGTTCCTGGGAAAACGGCCGATGCAATCTGGGCGAAACCGATCCAGGCGGCCTGCGGCAACGACATTTCCTCCATTCGCAACGTGCGTGGATTGCGACACAAAGCATCCACCAGCCACATAATGATGCCACCAATGAACAGGGCCCACACCATCACCCAAAGATTTTCGAGGTTCTGCCCAATCTGTTTTTTCAAAAGAAACGATGGCACTGCGGTAATAACAAAAGCGATAATGGTGAGACCGAGTGGATGCGTGAAAAGATTACGATCCCCGCTTTCGCCGCACGGGAAGGTTGCAAGAAATTTCAAGATCCGATTCCAGAAATAAACGGGCAGCGCCAGGATCGCTCCCAGTTGAATCACGATCGTGTACATTTTCCAATAAGCATCGTGCAGATCGAGACGCAGCAGTGCTTCAACGATCCGGAGATGGGCGGTCGAGCTAACCGGCAAAAATTCCGTTAGTCCTTCGACAACGCCGAGTAAAATGGACAGAAGAAAATCGTTCACGGTGACAGCTTATTCCTTTCGTTCGTGCTTTCGCTACCATCGCAGGAGCGTCATCTTCAGCGTGTCCATGGTCAAAATTAATTTTGATTGGTCCGCAACCGAACCTAATTGTCGCTTCTCGCAATGAAACTCTTCGTCACCGGAATCTGCGGCTTTGTCGGCAGTTCACTCACAACTTGGTTTCGTGAACACCGGCCTTCTTTCAAAATTAGTGGAATCGATAACTTCGCCAGGCCCGGAAGCGAGATCAATCGCTCGTTCTTGCGCTCTCGAGGAATCAGCGTCCAGCACGGCGATGTTCGAAGTGCTTCGGACTTCGAGAACCTTCCCGCGGTTGATTGGGTAATTGACGCAGCTGCCAATCCAAGCGTGCTAGCAGGAGTAGATAATCGCAGCAGCTCCCGGCAAGTGATCGAACATAACCTCTACGGAACGGTAAACCTGCTGGAGTTTTGCAAGCGCGCTCAGGCAGGTCTTATCCTTCTCAGTACCAGCCGTGTCTACTCTATTCCAGCGCTGGCGAGCTTGCCGTTAATCAAAGGCGAGCGCGCTTTCGATTGGGATCAAGCCGCCGCTCCAGTCCAAGGCGCGTCAGCTAACGGACTGACGACAGAATTCTCAACTTTGCCTCCGATCTCACTCTACGGCAGCACCAAGCTGGCGTCGGAGTGCCTGGCTCTGGAATACAAACATTGTTTCTCTTTTCCTTTGTGGATCAATCGCTGTGCCGTTATCGCGGGGGCAGGTCAGTTTGGGACGTCAGAGCAGGGTATTTTCTCTTACTGGTTACATGCCTACGCGCAAAAGCGTCCCCTGAAATACGTCGGCTTTGATAGCTCGGGTCGACAGGTTAGGGATGCGCTTCATCCCAACGATTTGGCCGAGCTTATTGCGCAGCAAATAGAATACTCCGGGCAATCTGGAGTCACGACGTTCAATGTCGGGGGCGGCATGGGAAACGCCATGTCTCTGGCCCAACTTACAAGTTGGTGCGCGGAGCGTTTCGGAAAACATTCGGTCGAATCGGATCCCACGCCGCGCTCTTTCGACGTTCCATGGCTGGTAATGGATAACCGAGAAACTACTGCCCAGTTTAACTGGCGACCAAAGCGTGACCTTCCCTCCATTCTCGATGAAATTGCCAACCACGCGCAACGCAATCCGAATTGGCTCGACCTCTCCTCGTCGCCGTGACCGACCCGCCGCGAGAGCAACCGCCCCTACAGCTCCTCAGCGTTGTCATTCCAGCGCGCGATGAAGCCGGATGCATCGCCGCGACGGTGGAACATCTGCACGTCGAGTTACGCCTCAACAACGTTCCCCATGAAATCATCGTTATCGACGATGGAAGCTCCGATAATACCTGGAACGTTTTGCAGGAAACGCAAAAACGGGTGGAAACCTTGCGTCCACTTCAAAATCTGGAAGCGCATGGATTCGGCCGCGCCGTCGTCCTCGGTTTCGACCATGCCAAAGGCGACGCTCTAGTCATTATGATGGCTGATGAATCGGACGATTGCCGTGACGTGGTGCGTTACTGGCGGGTCCTTAACTCCGGTTATGACTGCGTATTCGGCAGTCGTTTTGTCAAAGGCGGCGGCGTCATTGATTATCCCTGGCTCAAACTTTGGGTCAATCGCTGCGCTAATTTATTCATTCGCGCCCTTTTTCGGATCAAACCTAACGATATTACGAATGCCTTTAAGGCCTACCGGCGGCAAGTCATCGACGGTTGCCGCCCATTCCTCTCGCCGCATTTTAACTTGACTGTCGAAATCCCGCTAAAAGCGATCGTGCGCGGTTATACTTGGACGGTGATTCCAATTACATGGCGCAATCGCCGCACTGGCGCCGCCAAACTCAAGATCAAAGAAATGGGCAGCCGTTACCTTTTCATTTGCCTTTATATTTGGTTAGAAAAATACTTTAGCCGCGGCGACTACAAGAAAACAAGTGAACCCAGCGAATAAAGCCCTACTACAGTCACTTTATCAGAATCGTTTCGGCGATCGCTTGGAATATCGCGACCAAGTATGGGCGACTTTGTGTTCGGAGTTTTGGCAACGTTTGGTTCCCGAAGATGGTAATGTTCTTGATCTTGGTTGTGGTTACGGGCAATTCATTAATCATATTCGTTCGCGCCGCAAATGGGCGATGGACCTGAATCCTTCCACCAAGCAATACCTGGACAAGTCGGTAACCCTTCTCGAACAAGACTGCTCGACTCGTTGGAGCCTGCCCGACCAAGATCTTGATGTTGTTTTTACCAGTAACTTTTTTGAGCACCTGCCCGATAAGGAATCGCTCAACCGAACTCTCCACGAAGCCCATCGCTGTCTGCGTGAAGGCGGCTGCCTTATTGCATTGGGGCCGAACATCAAATACTTACCGGGAAGATATTGGGACTTTTGGGACCACTCAATTCCGTTGACGGAAAAATCATTGGCCGAAGGGCTACGCGCGACCGGATTTACTATCGAGAAGGCAGTTGCAAAATTCCTGCCTTATACCATGGCCACAGGGCCATCCTTTCCAACGCTCTTAATCGCGATTTACCTGAAGCTCCCTTTCCTTTGGCGGCTATTCGGCGAGCAATTCTTTCTTGTCGCTCGCAAACAATCATTTTGATGAAATACGTCTGGCTCGAAAAATATTTTAGCAAAGGCGACCACCAAAAGAAATCGAGTCAAGCCGCTGAAGCTTGAGCGTTCGTTCTGGCTGCTCCTGTTGCCCCGGGATTATTGGCACACACGATTACCCGAATAACCCAAGTTTTGATGGCCGCGAAAATGAAGTCGTTCAGTGGTAGAGCGGCTAGCAGGTACGGCTCAGGTTTGAAGTGGGCGATTGCTAGGCGAGGAAGCGACCACGCGCAAAAACCGTACACAATGAGGGCCAAGAGAGCGGAGCTTCTCTATTAGCTATGGACTCCGGCTGCTACTCGTAAAGGCTTCCCTTTAGTCATCTGATCATAGATCCAGCGATAGGTACGCTCCAAACCATCCCGTAGCTTTGTCGCCGGCTTCCAATTATAAATTTTCTGGATTAGGGTGTTGTCGCTGTTGCGACCATTTACTCCCTTGGGCGCTTTTAGATTGTAGCTCCGTTTTAGTTTTACGCCGCCGATCTCCTCCACAATGTCGACTAGCTGGTTGATACTAACGAGTTCACCACTGCCGAGGTTTAGCGGCTCGACAAAATCACCGTCCATGATCATCTGTGTACCCTTTATGCAGTCATCAATCCACATGAAGCTGCGCGTCTGATGGCCATCCCCCCAGATCTCAATCTCGCGATTTCCGCTAAGCTTTGCCTCAATTACTTTACGGCAGATCGCCGCCGGCGCCTTCTCCCGGCCACCGCTATAGGTCCCGTGTGGCCCATAGACGTTGTGATAGCGCGCGATGCGTGTTTCCAACCCAAAGTCTTCGCGAAAGTGACGGCACATTCGTTCGGAAAATAATTTCTCCCAACCGTAGCCATCCTCCGGCATGGCTGGGTATGCGTCTTCTTCTTTGAGCGCAGTAACGTTGGGATCTGTTTGTTTATCCGCGGCGTACACACAAGCCGAGGAAGAGTAAAAGAAACGCGAAACTCCCGCTTCTTGCGCCATCATCAGCATGTGGGTGTTAACCAGCACGCTCAACATGCACAGCGCCTTGTTGTTCTCGATAAAACCCATTCCACCCATGTCGGCGGCGAGATTATAAACCAGCAAAATGTTCCGGACGGCGCGCTCACACGCATCCTTGCCACAAAGATCCAGTTGCAAGTTTTCAGCTTCCGGAAAGAGCTGATACCATTCCTTGAATGGCTTTAAATCCACCGCGCGTACTTGCTTTCCCTCGCGCAGTAAATGGGCTACAAGATGGCCCCCAATAAAGCCACCGGCTCCGGTCACAAGGAGTCCCTCTGGCATTCGGAAATCTATGAGGGCGGCGGCGACTGTAAAACGCCTTTCCCGAGTTACACTGGAGCGCGGAGAAGCGGGGATTGTTGGACGTCGATTGTCGGTACGGTCATTCTACACTTTTCGCCCGAATTTTTTCTCCAATTCGGCGTGCGAAATTTGGATCATGGTGGGACGGCCATGGGGACAGCAGTACGGCAGATCACAAGCGAGCAAATCGCGAATTAGTTTTTCGATTTCGGGATAACGTAATGGATCGTTGGCTTTGACGGCGTGACGGCAAACCGTTTTCGCGATCATGTCTTCGCCCAGACGCAGCGGCGAACTGCTGTGGCTGGTTGTTTTCAATTCATCGATCACTTTGCGCAAGAATCCCGCGGCATCTGCGATTTCGAGAAAGGCCGGGAGAGTATCGATCCGAAAACTGTTGGCACCGAAACTTTCGATTCCGATCCCCATTTTCTGCAACGTTGCGAAATTTTGCTCGATCCATTCTGCATCGCGGGGCGGCAAGGAAAAGATCTGTGGCAAGAGCATGCGCTGCGACGGCACCCCCTGCTCTTCCATTCGCCGGCGCAATTCTTCGAATAAAATTCGCTCGTGCGCGGCGTGCTGATCCACTAAAACGAGCCCGTCGGGATTTTCCATCAGCACGTAAAGCCGGTTAAGCACACCGATGATTTGAAACTGTTGATCGCGTCGCGGTTCGACTTGTGGCTCGAGATCGGGACGATTGACCTCAATCGGCCTCGAACGATTCAGTGAATCGGCTCTATCTGCCTGATCGGGCGGTGCAAAGTTGGAGGGACGAGCGCTGTCCCGTCCCACTATTTGGGAGGACACGGAGGTCGTCCCTCCATCTGGTGGAGTGACAGCAGGTCCGGGCGGCAATACCATTGCGGGTGCAACCGGCGCCCTAAATTTTCGCTGCCAATCAGCGCGACCGCTCTCGAGTGTCCTCTGTACCGCCTCGACAATTGCCTCGCGAACTCTGGCAGGATCGCGAAAACGAACTTCGCGTTTCGCCGGATGGACGTTGACGTCTACTTCGCGTGGATCCAGATCGACGAACAGAAACGTAAGCGGAAATTGTCCGCGCATGAGAGCGGTGTGATAACCTTCGCGTAAGGCAGTGGAGAGAATTCCGCTCTCAATCGCGCGTCCGTTAACGAAAACGAATTGCTGCGACCGTGTTTGCCGGCTTACCCCAGCGCGCCCGATCCAGCCCCCAACTTGGACGCCGCCCCGATCGCACGCGAAAATTTCCAACAGATCGTCGAGAAGCTCGACGCCATAGAGATCGCGGATGCGGTCGCGCAATGAGGTCGTTGTTGGTAATTGCAGCGCGATTTTTTCTTCCCGCACTAGGCTGAAGCCAATTTCGGGATGCGCCAACGCCTGCAGACAGAATTGGTGCTCGATGTTTCGCGCTTCGGTCGTTTCGGAGCGGAGAAATTTTCGCCGCGCTGGCACATTGTAAAACAGCGAACGAACCTCGATCTGTGTCCCGGGCGCTTCGCCGCCGTCGCGCACCGTCTCGATCCGCCCGCCGTTTACCAAAATTTCTGTGCCGGCGATCGCGACGGGCTCGCGAGTGCTCAGCCGGAAGCGTGAAACGCTCGCGATGCTCGGCAACGCTTCGCCCCTAAAACCAAGCGTGCTGATAGCGGCGAGATCAGCCGCGGAAGCGATTTTGCTGGTGGCGTGCCGTTCGAGCGAAAGCAAGGCATCATCGCGGTCCATGCCGCAGCCATCATCGACGACCCGAATGCGCGACATTCCGCCGCGCTGAATTCCTACTTCGATCGCGCGCGCACCAGCGTCAATGCTGTTCTCGACCAGTTCCTTCACCACGGAGGCGGGGCGTTCCACCACTTCGCCGGCAGCCACCTGGCTGGCGAGAGTTTCGGGAAGAAGCTTAATCCGACTCATTGGATTCCTGATTTTAGACCCATTCGACTCGCTTTGCTTCCTGCCAATCAGCTACTCATCATGAGTTCATTTGCGACCTACCAGGCATCATCGCAATTACGATTTGATAGGGCGAGACTCTGTCGAGCCATGGGATGTGTTGACTTGCGCTCAAAGTAACTCGTGCACCGCACGAAGATAGGCGAGGTGCCTCCCTTACGCTCGGGATGACAGAGTGTGGCATCGTATCTCCGACGATTTTTTATCACCCCAAAGGCAAGGCGCGTGCTGATTGACTTAAGGGGTGTGGATCGTACGTTTCCTAGAGTGAATGATTGAGATTACCGAAAGCGCGGTGCGGCAATTGCGAACCCTGGTGGGCGTGGCCGCGGAAAAAGGATTGCGCATCGGGATTGCGAGGGGCGGTTGTTCCGGTCTGCAATACGAGATGACGCTGGGAGCCGCTCGTCCGGGTGACGCCGTGGTCGAGCGTGAAGGGGTGAAATTTTTTGTCGATGAAGAGAGCGCGCAGTTACTGCGCGGATCGACCCTTGATTATCGCGACGCGCTCACTGGCGCTGGGTTTCAGATCGTTAATCCGAATGCCGCGCGCACCTGCGGCTGCGGCTCCTCCTTCGAAGCGGCGCGCCCACTTTAAAGTGAGTGAACTTCGCTGATGGCACAGGAATTTTTTCGTTACGAAACCCCTTATGGCCGTCCCATGGCAACCGGAACGGCCCGACAGTTATCGGTTATTAAAAAAACTGCATCGCATTGATCCGCCGCGCCGATTTGAATTGACCGCAGCACCCGCCGGCGAGTTTCTCAATCCCAAACAATTGCATGATCGTTATGCGCCGCTGGGCGAAGCCGAATTATCCAAGACGAACAGCGAGCTGGCACGCAATTACATTCGCAATTTTCAACAAGTGCACGGGCTCGTCCCATACGTTATCGGTCGCTTCCGTATTATCGACGTCCACCAACTTGGCGCGGCAGACGTTTTCACTTCCGGTATGGTGGCGCTCGCTGCCGCCATCGATAACGGGGAGGTGCTGCTCGAGCACGTTTACCCGGCGGATCGGCGCGACATCCCGCTCATGCGCCAAACCCTTGCGCCTGGTCTGGAAATCAAGCTCGAGCGAACGCACGATATCTCGGCAGTGATTCATGCCGATCGCAGCGCAGATGGTCGTGTTCTGATCACCGCGATGCCTCTGCTCTACGGAACCTACACCGTTACTCGCGGCACCGGGACCTTTACTCTGGAGCCTCCGCTGGATCTAAACCTCGCGGCCGGTTGGCCTTTGTTTAAACGCGAGGCGCTGCGCGAAGCCGAAGATCGATACGCACAGTTGCGCCAAAATGAACCAGCATCGCCTGGATCGATTGCCTTTCCTGGAATCACGCCCAGCGGCCCGCCACCACCCAGCGAGAATCAACTTGTCCGAGTAGAACAGGCCTTGCCAATTGAAACGCCGGCAAGCACGCCTCCGCTGCCGCCCTCGAAAGGAGCGAAGCCAACGCCCGCCGGGAAAGCCGGAAAAATCGCGAAAAATCAAAAATCAACAGCGACACCAAGCGCCACCCCAATACAAGTCGCAAAAATCAACAGTCCGGCTCCCACATTATCGACACCGCCGTCGCGAAAGTTCGCGGAGATAAGCCCGACCCCAAATCCGAGTGCGCCCGCGACGCTTCCCGCTGATGGCGCCGCGCTGGCCTCGACTGCTGGCGGCGGAAATTGGAAAACGTATGCACCGGGCAAAATGCCGGTTGGCCGTCTGATTGCAGCAGCTGATCTCGGTCAAGTCGCCGATCGGGGTCTGTCCGGAGAACGCACCTATTTGAAAGGGCAATTTGTGGTAAATTTTGCCGATGCCAATAAAGCGGTATTGCGGCCACGCTCGCGCATGCCGGATTCCGTGATGTTTCTCACCGGTGGAAATTCCACTCGCATCATTGTCGAGTATCCGACAGGTTACCTTCCCCCCAAGCCAGGCTCAGTCGTGAGCCGCGATGAGGTTCGTCCCCTCGAGGTTACGGAAGTCCGGAAACAAGAAGATGGTCAGCTGAATGTCTTCGCGCGCGAAATCATGCAACCGTAGTCGAGTTAACATTTGAGCGTTGCACCTGCAACACTTGAATGTGAATCCGTATCGCTGGATTGCCTCAAATACGCGATTTTCAATCAGCCGTAAGCGTTTTCCCGAGCCGAACTTCGCAAATTTCCGAGTCAACATTTCCCTGTTGCAGGTGCAAAACTAGAATGTAACCCCGTGCGGATATGCGCTTCTTCCACAACGCTCAAGTCCGCCCGATTTAATCGCTGACACGCTTGTCGATAATCAATTTGCCATCGCGAACTTCGATCAATCCACTGCCATAGCTGGTTCGGAATTCGCGAAGATAGTCTCGCAGCGGGCGGGCCCGATATTTCCAATCGAGCACATCTGAGGGCACCGCCTCGTTATTGACGGTAATACTGCTCAGGCGCGGACTCTCCAAGGATTGCGGGCCGTCGCTTTCAACCACAATGTCGCCATTCAAATAATAGCGGCCATGTCCGACAAATTCGTTCAAGGGCACGCTCGTCTGAATGCGCAAACGATTGCCCTCGATCGCTACGAACGCCTTCCCGCGAGCGTGTCGGTTTTCCGCGATCAGATTGTTTAAATCGTCCGCGGTTAGTTCGATATGCGCAGGCTGATCGCGAGTGTTCTTAAAATCTTTCCATTTCCGTTCTGCCGCCGCCATATTTTCGTCGCTCGTTTCGAATTGCGGCACCGGAGAGGGCTCTTGCGCGAGGACGTGCGTTTTATTCGCCCAAGAAAAACCGTGCAGCAGAGCGAAATATGTTCGCGTTCCAAAATACACGCCGATGGCGCCAGCGATGATCAGAAAGACAATGAAGCAAGCCAGAATCAAACAACCTTTGCCCACGCATCCCATCCCACGCTTCTCGCGCGGCGGCGGACCTTCAATCCAAGTGTTCATCTCGCTTCATCCGACGCAATCTGCGCCGCCTTCAACTTTTGGTAGAGATCGTGCAATCCTTGCGAAAGCACGCGCGTTCCTGAAAGCATCGGCATGAAATTGGTGTCGCCACTCCAACGCGGCACGATGTGGATGTGTAGATGATCGGGCACGCCCGCTCCAGCGCATTCGCCGACGTTGATCCCGATATTAAAGCCCTGTGCTTTCGTGACCTTTCGCAGCAGCTCCTGGGCACGCACCACGAGTGAAAAAAGTTCGCCAACTTCATTTTCACCGAGATCGCGCAGCTCGCCCACTTTTCGATACGGCACCGCCATCAGGTGGCCGACGGTGTAGGGGTAGCGGTTCATTATCAGAAACGAATTTTTCCGGCGCGCGAGGACGAGATGGGCGGCGTCATCGCTGGCGCGTGCGGCCTCGGACAGGAAATCGGGCGTGCCCGATTTCTCGAAGTACTCAAAGCGCCACGGCGCCCACAAAGTTTCGAGTTCGGCTTTCGGAAACTCCACCAACTAACGAGAGTAAGAGCTTATGGGAGAAAGTCGAGCTTATCTGCGCGGAAGTGTCAGGAACCCATAGCTCGATGGATGTTCGCTCTTTTTTTCGACGGTCACGCGGTAGGGAAATCTGCCCGAACGCCAGGGCTCTTCATCGCTTGGAACAACGAGCGCGTCCAAACCTGGCGACGCGGCTATCGTCTCGATGCGGGTGTAGAAACGCGGCCGCTGCAAATACAAAAGCAAACTTTCGTCACGCCCCGGAAGGATTTCGTAACGCAAATGTTCAGCCGCGGCGATCCGGCGAACTTCACGGCCAAATTTCACCAGTGCATCGCGATGGTTGCGGTAACCCCCGATCACTCTCATCGTCACATACGTACCGGTAAAAATTGCGGCGAAGATGATTGCGAACGTAGCGATCCGGCGAACGCGAATAACATTGTCCGCCATGAACGCCTTAATTTGCGCAGCCAGGAGCATGCAAAGCGGAGGAACAGCCGGGAAGATTCGGTCCACTCGCTTCGATGGAATTAACGACATCACCACGATGCCGCCGAGCGCCCAGGTCATCAGCCAGAACATCTCCGGAGAGAGATTTCCCAGCCACTTTCCGGTTGCCGCTTTCGTTTTCCGCAGAGCGACCACGAGAAATCCGATAATGAGCAAACTCCAGGGGGCGAATTTCTGCAGCAGATGCGGAATGTAAAAAAGCAGCGGCTGCGAACGATGAATGCCCTCATGAAAGCGAGCGCCGAATTCGTTTAGAATAACGTCTTCGTAAAATCCATCGATAAAACGGATCCCTAAGATCAACCAGAGACAGAACAACGCGAAAGAGGCAATCCAGGGGATCCATCCGCTCCAGGCATTCGGAAAATCGGGACACCATTTTCGTCGCAGTTGATAAAGAACGAGTGGTGGGAGGACAAACGCCCAAACGATGGGTCCCTTAACGAACATCGCCGCGGTCAGCACGACACCGAGCGCAATTTGATCGCGCGTCGTCCACGACGTCCGGGTCCGGATTTTTTCAAACATCAATAATCCGACCGCGAAAGTAACGAGCGCGAGCGGCATATCTGTTCGCACCAGCGTCGCCAATCGCACGCTCAACAAATTCAGACCAAATGCCGCCAGTGCGCAGAGCGCGGGCAAATCACCAAAGATTCGCGCGCCGCGAAAAACCAAAACTGCCAGCGTGATCGCAGCAACAAACGAAGGAAACCGCCAGGCAAAATCCCATGAGCGCGTGATTTGATAGAGCGCAGCGGAAACCAACGCGACTGCGGGCGGTTTACTATTGATATGGTGCGACGAATGGCGGCCCCCGCGCGCTCCCATTCCTTCGTCTGGCGTCGTCTGATAGAGCCAGCGCTGTTGCCCGACCATTTGAAAGGAGACAAAAGCCTGTTTCGCCTGGTCGTAATCGTCCAGAGTCCAAGGCACGTTCGAGACCGAAAAAAAACAAACCGTTAGTATGCTAACGATTAGCAGCATTCGCCGATTTTGGCCTGTCTGAACCGACGTGATCTGGCTCATCGCCTAGTCGCGCCACAGCAGCGCACGCACCGGCGCAGCATCGCCACCGATGATCTTCAGCGGCAGTGCCACAAATTGGTAAACTCCGGCTTCGATCTCGCTCAGGTCGAGTGATTCAACGATGGCAATCTTTCCGGCCGCGAGAGCTTGATGATTCGCCAAAACTTTCGCCTCGATCGGATCGACTGAAGGAACATCGACGCCAAACAAGAAAACGCGCTGCTCGGTCAACCAAGCGATCGTCTCCGATTTGAGTACTGGAATCCAATCAGGAAATCGTCTCGGATCCGGAAAACAATTCGTTTTCAGGAGGACCCGACGCGTATCGGCGATTTGCGAACGGGCATGTTCCAACTCAGCAACGCCGATAGACAGCTGAGTTCCGGAAAACCTTCCTGCGAGATCGATCACGACCGCCGGTCCAATGTAATTGTCGAGTGAAGCGGAATCGATGGCGGGCCCTTTTTCGTCGAAATGAAATGGCGCGTCCGCGTGCGTTCCGTTGTGCGCGCTCATGCTCAATGCACCGACATTGACCGGACATGTTTTGCTGAGACGCCAGGTTAGTTCATATCGAAATGGCGTATCGCCAGGCCAGGGGGCGAGATCATTCGTCAGCGGCCGCGAAATATCCCAAATCTTTCTCATGCTGCGTGGCGCAATTCTGTCACGATTGCCTCGGCCGCATTTGCGCTGGCCTCGCCCCGACCGAGTTTCTGCGCGACATTTGCAAAATCCACGAGCATGCGCGCGCGTTCCGTTTTGTCGGTGAGCAACCGCTCCACCGCTGCGGCGATCGACCGCGGCTGTGCTTTGTGCTGAATAAATTCGGGAACGATCTCGCGATTGGCGAGAACGTTTGGCATACCCAAATATTTTACTTTCACGACAAGACGGGCGGCCAAATAGGTAAGCCACGCCACCCGATAAATCAGGACGAAAGGTAACTCCGAAAGCGCAGCTTCGAGGGTGGCCGTGCCGGAGGCAACCATTCCGACATTTACCCGCGCCATTAAGGAGCGGGCGTTGCCCATGACGATGGAAAACTTTCCGGTGGCGTGCTTGCCATAAAGGTCGGCGCGAATGAGTTCCGCCAATGGCTCGGATGCGGCAGAAACGACGAACCGCAGATCATGATTTTGATGCGACAATTCCACGGCTGCCTCGCACATGACCGGGAAAATTTTCTTCACCTCGCGCTCGCGACTGCCCGGAAATAAACCGACAAGGTTTTCATCCCGAGCGGAAACATGACTCCGGTTGGGAGGAAGGGGTCCCCGGGAAGTCGCCTTAAAGCTTTCGCCATGGGATCCCTCGGTCCGAGCCGGACTGGCGTTTTCGCTCGGGGTGACAGAAGCGGGAGTCGGGACGACGGACATCATCGGATGGCCGACAAAAATCGCGCGCAGACCCGATGCCTCATAGAGCTCGGGTTCAAAAGGAAAAATACAGAGCATCAGATCAATGGACTGAGCCATTTGCGAAACGCGACGCTGGTTCCACGCCCAAACCTGCGGGCTAATGTAATAAATAATTTTCAGCTCTGAGAATTTCGCTCGCAGCGCACGGGCGAGGCGCAAATTAAATCCTGGGTAATCGATCAGCACGACTGCGCTCGGCCGCAGCAATTCAATCTCCGAAATGGTTGCCTGAAATTGCTTTCGAAAAAAAGGATAACGCCTGATCACTTCCCATAATCCGACGACAGCGGTGTCATCAATCCAATCGCGAAACTTTCCGCCGGCGAGAATGCGCATTTTCGGCCCGCCGCGCCCCACAAATCGCATTTCCGGGACGCGCGCGCGCAAAGCCTTGAGCAACGCTGCACCATGATTGTCACCGCTGTGTTCGCCCGCAACGAAATAGACGGTTGCTTCGGGCATTCTAGGTGGTCGCGATTCGCTTCGTTATTTCGACCGCTAGCTCGAGCGCGGCGGCGGCATGGGAGCCGGAGACTTTCGGTTCGCCGCCGGTGAGCGCACAGTCGACGAAGGAAGCGAGCTGTTGCCGCAGAGGCTCTTCCTTTTCAATCGCGACCGGGTCGCGCGTGATCCGACCGTTGACCCGGCGGTAAATTTCGCCGCTTTGTCCCTGATAATCTAACGAGAGATAGGCATCCTCCTGGAAGACCCGAATCTTGCGCATCCGCTCCGGGCTGATGCGACTGGAGGTAATGTTGGCGATGCAGCCGTTGGCGAAACGTAATCGGGCATTGGCAATGTCTTCGCCGCGACTCAGCACCGGCACGCCCACCGCGTCGATGTTTTCGACTGTCGAATTCACTAAATGCAAAATGATTTCCAGATCGTGAATCATCAAATCGAGCACAACACCGATCTCCGTGCTGCGATTTGGATAAGGCGAGAGGCGATGCGCTTCGATGAAACGCGGATGAGTCAGGCGCTGTTCCAACGCACTGAGGACGGGATTAAAGCGTTCGACATGGCCAACCTGCAAAACCAGCTGTTTTTCGGCCGCGAGGTGTGCGAGCTCGCGTGCGTCGGCGGTATTTTCGGTGATCGGTTTTTCGATGAGCAAATGTTTGCCGCACTCAAGTAAACCACGCGCGACCAGAAAATGCGTGTTGGTCGGGGTAGCGACTGATGCCGCATCGACCATTTCGGCAAATTCATCGAGGGATTCCGCGGCCTTGGCCTTGTATTTGGTCGCGATTTCAGCAGTACGTAACGGATCGATGTCGAAAACCGCGACAAACTCAGCATGGGGCAGTTCGGCGTAAATCCGCGCATGATTGCTGCCTATATGACCGACGCCAACGACGCCAACCCGCAGTTTTTTCATCGCACACGTGCCATCGACTGCGGCGCGTAATTATCAAGGAACCATTCGTAGAGCCGGGCGACGCCGTCCCGCAGCGAAATTGTAGGCCGCCAGCCGAGCTTTTTGATCTTGGAAACGTCGAGCAATTTTCGCGGAGTGCCGTCTGGTTTTGAGCGGTCCCACTTTAGCTCGCCCCGAAAACCGACCACGTCACAAACCAACTCCGCCAGTTCCCGAATGGAAATGTCTTCGCCGCAACCAACATTGATAATTTCCGGCGAATCGTACTTCTCGAGCAGGAATACGACTGCCGTCGCCAAATCGTCCACATGCAGAAATTCGCGGCGCGGCTCCCCCGTTCCCCAAACTATCATCTTCCCGGCTCCGCTCATTTTAGCTTCGTGCGCCTTGCGCAACAACGCGGCCAGCGCGTGCGAAGTCTCCAGATCGAAATTATCACCCGGGCCGTAAAGATTCGTTGGCATGACCGAGATGAAATTCGCGCCGTACTCGCGTGCGAAAGCCTGACACAATTTTACGCCCGCGATCTTTGCGATTGCATATGCTTCGTTGGTCGGTTCAAGCGGCCCGCTGAGCAGCGTACTCTCCGGAATTGGTTGCGGAGCAAACTTCGGATAGATGCAGGAGCTGCCGAGAAACAAGAGTTTGCGCGCCCCGGCCTCGTGCGCCGCGCGAATAACGTTGTTCTGGATCTGTAAATTTTCGATCAGGAATTCGACGGGCGCATCAATATTGGCTTTTATTCCGCCAACCTTCGCTGCTGCCAGAACCACCACTTCCGGCCTTTCATCGGCGAAAAAATCCCGGACCACTCGTTCGTCTCGCAAATCAACTTCCGCCCGCGGGCGAGTGATCAGATTGGTAAAAGTGCGCGCCTTGAGCAGACGGACAAGGGCGGTGCCGACTAGCCCACTGTGGCCGGCTATGTAAATTTTATCGCTCTGTTTCATCCGCGAATAGGTGTTTAGCATTTTCTTTTTTCGCCGCGCGCGCAATCCTGAGTTCATGCCCAGGCAAAGGCGCCGGCTGACGGTGCAGAAAACCTACAGGCCTTTCATCGGCGAAAAAATCCCGGACCACTCGTTCGTCTCGCAAATCAACTTCCGCCCGCGGGCGAGTGATCAGATTGGTAAAAGTGCGCGCCTTGAGCAGACGGACAAGGGCGGTGCCGACTAGCCCACTGTGGCCGGCTATGTAAATTTTATCGCTCTGTTTCATCCGCGAATAGGTGTTTAGCATTTTCTTTTTTCGCCGCGCGCGCAATCCTGAGTTCATGCCCAGGCAAAGGCGCCGGCTGACGGTGCAGAAAACCTACAAGCTTTTCATCGGCGGAAAATTCGCCCGCGGTGAAAATGGCCGCGTCATCGCCGCGCGTGATGCGCATGGAAACGTGCTGGCCAATTACTGTCGTGCATCGCGAAAAGATTTTCGCGATTCGGTCCGGGCGGGACGAAGTGCAGTCGCGGGCTGGACGAAATGCAGCCCTTATTTGCGCAGCCAAATCTTGTATCGCGCAGCCGAAATGTTGGAAGCGCGCCGCCGCGAGCTGGAAAGCGAGCTTGCCCGCGTTGGCAGCGCGGCGGCGCAGGCGCGCCGCGAAGTAACGGCCGCGATTGATCGCCTGGTTTACTACGCCGGTTGGACGGACAAGTTTTCGCAAATTCTCGGATCGATAAATTCGGTCGCGACGTCGCATTTCAATTTTACGATCCCCGAACCGACGGGCGTGGTGATCGCGCTGGCGCCGGATGAGCCGGCCTTGCTCGGGCTGGTATCGGTTGTCGCTCCCATCATCGCCAGCGGCAACAGCGTCATCGCGCTCGCTTCGACCGCGAACGCGCTCGCTCCGCTTACCTTTTCCGAAATCATCGCGACGAGTGACCTTCCGGCCGGTGTCTTCAATCTTCTCGCAGGTGATCGCAGCGAGCTCGCGCCACATTTCGCAAGTCATATGGACGTTAATGCAATTGTCGATGCCAGCGGCGAGGACAAAATCGGCGAGAAATTGCAAGCCGGCGCGGCCATCAACGTCAAGCGCTACGTCCGTCGCTCCATCTTGAATTACTTCGGCCGCGACGCGGAAAACCCGTACTGGATTCTCGATACCGTCGAGATGAAAACCGCGTGGCATCCGATCGGACTCTAGCAGCCGGGGCAGTGGTGATGGAGTGTTGGAGTAATGACAAGCCGGACGCAAAGCTGTCGCTTTGAATTCCATTACTCCACTACTCCACCACTCCATTACTCCACGTTTTGATCATGCACTTTCCATCGCTGATTGAGAAGAAGCGCGATGGCGGCGAATTGAGCTCGGAAGAAATCGCACGCGGCATGAGCGACATGGAAACGTGGCATCTGACCAAAGCGATGCTGGAGAGCGGCCAGATATTCGAATATCCGCCAAACTCGCCGCCCAAGGTCGACAAACATTCGACCGGCGCAATTGGCGGAAAGACTTCACTGGTTCTGGCACCGCTGCTGGCCTGCGATGAAGTTTGGGTGCCAATGATGTCCGGCCGCGGTCTGGATATCACTGGCGGCACGCTTGATAAACTCGAAAGCATTCCTGGCTTCAATGTGAACCTGGATCGAACGCGCGCGATCAAACAACTCGAGCGCATCGGCGTTTTCATGATTGGACAAACGGCCGAGATTTGTCCGGCCGACAAGAAACTTTATGCGCTGCGCGACGTCACCGGGACCGTGCCGTCGCGGCCCCTCATCGTCGCCAGCATCATGTGTAAGAAGCTGGCGGAAAATCTAGATCGGCTCGTCCTCAACGTACGATTCGGCAAAGGCGCATTCATGAAGACGCGTGACAAAGCGAAATGGCTTGGAGAAGCGATGCTGCGCGTTGGCGAAGGGATGGGCACAAAAATCTCATATCTACTCACGGCGATGGACGAGCCAATGGGTCGCACGGTCGGTAATGCCTTGGAACTTGCGGAAGCGATCGATGTTCTGCACGGTCGTGGCCCGGCAGATGTCGTGAAACTGGTCCTCGACCTTGCGACCAAAGTTGCAAACGTGTCGCGTTCTCAACTGCGAAAGTGGCTGCAAGATGGCAGCGCCTGGAAGAAGTTTGTTTCCCTCGTCGAAGCTCAGGATGGAAGTGCCAGCGTGCTGGAGAAAATCGCGTCGATTTACAGGGCGCCTCTCATCCGCGAAATCACCTCCGATCGCGACGGTAAAATCACTGCCATGGACGCGGAAACGATCGGTCGCGCCTCGCTCCTGCTTGGCGGTGGCCGCCAACAAGTAGAGGACAAGATTGATTTCGCCGTCGGCATTTCCGATTTGAAAAAAATCGGCGAGAGAGTGCAGCGAGATGAACCACTTATGCGTGTGCATGCGCGAACGAACGACGCTCTTGAACGAGTTTTGCCGTTGCTGAGGACGGCGGCGGTGGTCGGAGATGAACGCGATCTTTAGGCGAATGTTTCTGAGATCCTCCTCTCGCCTTTTCGGGATCGGGATGACGGGAACCGTGTTTGTCTGGAACATTCAAGCGCAAGCCATCGCCGCGTCGAAAACAAACGAAAAAACGCCGGCCGATGCGTTAATTCCTTGGTTGCTCCAAGAAGATACGCGGCTGCGTGGAATCCCCTTTAGCGAAGTGATTCTCGATGCAACCGGAAAGCATGTTCTTGCCTTCAATCCGAAAGATGAAACCGACGCGCGGGTAGTGAAACAAATCAGTGCCGTGCTCGATGAAGTGATGGCGCGATTGAATGCGCCCGAGAGCGCGATTCAGGGAATTCCGCGTATAAACGAAGTGAGCAGTCATTTTGAGGATTTAATCCACGAGCTCTTGAACAAAACGCCGGGTCTGGCCTGTGATTTTCCGAAGACAGCGGCGGGTGGAAAACAACGCTCCGGTTATCCCGATCTGGAACTGGTCGATCAAGAATCGCATCGGGTTTATTATCTCGATCCGAAACTTTACGCAGTCGGGAGCCGCGACAGTTCGTTTCGCACTTTTTATTTCGAACCGAGGATCGCGACCAACAAAGTGCGCGAGGACGCAGTGCATTTCATTGTCGGGTTTGAACATGAGAAATCGGTGGCTGTCCGGCGGTGGAAATTCACCCGTTGGGACTTGGTCGACCTCTCACATTTCCAAGTGAAACTGAAAGCCGAATTTCAAGGGAGCAATCGCGACATGTATCGGCCGGAGGCGATTGTCGCCACTAGTGGGAAGGAGATGGGGCAGTGAAACGAGAGAGTGATGGACACCCAGCTAGCGCCGTGCTGATCCATTCGTCGTAATCTTATTCCTAATCCTATTCGCATTCATTCTGGCCGATTAAGAATAAGATTAGGATTACGAATAGGAATAGAAGAAGAATTCCGCCAGACACGCGTCGACATCCTCTCTGTTTGGGCTTGGAAAGGCACTGCTAAAAGTTGCCGTAAGCGACCTCCGGCGTAATTGTTAACTCTTGTGATTTCACAGGCAACAAAACCCGAAACATTCGAGTTCGATGCAGTGGATGACGTCGTCGCCGACGTCGCGGCCGGGAAAATCGTGATTGTGACCGATGACGCCGATCGCGAGAACGAAGGGGACCTGGTGATGGCAGCGGAAAAGGCGACTGCGGCATCAGTGAATTTCATGGCCATGTATGGCCGCGGTTTGATTTGCGTTCCCATCTCGAACGGGCGCGCGGAACAGCTGGGCCTGAAGCGCATGGTCGCGGAAAATCGCGAAATGTATTCGACCGATTTCACCGTCTCGGTCGATGCTGCGGACGGCGTGACAACCGGCATCAGCGCGCATGACCGGTCGAGAACCATTCAGGTCATCGCCAATCCCGTTTCCGAGCCGAATGATCTCGTGCAACCCGGCCATGTCTTTCCTTTGCGAGCAAAAGACGGTGGCGTCTTACGCCGCGCCGGGCACACCGAAGCGGCAGTTGATCTTGCCACCATGGCGGGGCTGCAGCCTGCCGGCGTGCTCTGCGAAATTCTGCATGACGACGGCACAATGGCGCGTTTGCCGGAATTGATGCGGTTCCGCCAAAAACACGGCCTTCGTATTTGTACCATCCAGAGTCTGATCGCGCACCGGCGGGTTCGCGAAAAACTGATCGAGCGTGAACAAATCGTGAAAATGCCGACGGATTACGGCGATTTCGATCTGCACCTTTATCGGTCAAAACTGGATGGCTCACATCACCTCGCCCTGGTCAAAGGCACAATTTCGCCGAATAAACCGACGCTCGTGCGGGTGCACAGCGAATGTCTGACCGGTGATGTTTTTGGTTCGCGACGCTGCGATTGTGGAAATCAGTTGCACGCGGCGTTGCGCCAGATCTCGGAGGAAGGCGATGGCGTCCTCGTTTACATGCGGCAGGAAGGGCGCGGAATTGGGTTAGCCGCCAAAATTCATGCCTACAAATTACAGGAGGAAGGCCTTGATACGGTCGAGGCGAATGCCAGGCTTGGCTTTCCGATGGATCTGCGCGATTATGGCTTGGGCGCACAAATCTTGTTCGATCTCGGTGTGCGACAATTTCGTTTTCTGACGAATAATCCCAAGAAGGTGATCGGGCTGGAAGGCTATGGAATTCAAATGATCGAGCAGGTGCCGATTCGCAGCCCGGCCAATCCGCACAACGAAAAATACCTGGAAACAAAAAAACAGAAAATGGGCCACTTACTATGATAGAACCTTCTGCTAATCCTCGCGTGTCCCACTTGATTTTGCCGCGTCCGCGCGTCGTTTCGGCTAAACGCAACTTTGCCATCGTGGCCAGTCAATTCAATCCGTCCTACGTGCAAGGATTGGTCGATCGCGCCGGCCGAGAACTAGAAACTCCTATGGCGAAGGTCGCGCTCTATCGGGTGCCCGGCGCATTTGAAATTCCGGTCGTGGTGCGCGAGCTGGCACAACAAAAAAAGGCGGACGTAATCCTCGCCCTCGGCGTCATTATCAAGGGGAAGACCAATCACGCAGAAAATCTGTCCCGTTCCGTCACGGACGCGCTTCAGCGAATCGCGCTGGATTATGGCGTTCCGGTTATCAACTGCGTACATACCTTTACCACGGATGCGGACGCGCGTGAACGTTGTCTCGAAGACAAAATCAATCGCGGCACGGAGGCCGCGCGCGCGGCGATCGAAATCGCCAATGTGATGTCGGATTTGCGCACCCGACCATAGCGATGGGCCGGCGGCGGGAGGCGCGCCAGGCCGCGCTGCAATATCATTTCTGGCGCGACATGCAGCACGGTGATAGCCCGGAAAAAATGGAAGATTTCTGGGAGTTTCTCCCAACCAAACCGCGCGTTCGCGAATTTGCTCAGCCGCTTATTGATGGGATGAATGCGCATCTGACGGAAATCGACGAGCGCATTCGGCGATATGCCGAGAATTACGAGTTTCGTCGCATCGCCGCGGTTGATCGCAACGTTCTGCGCCTGGCCATCTATGAAATGTTATTTCGCGATGACATTCCGCCCGTTGTCTCCATTAACGAAGCAATCGAGCTCGCAAAGAAATTCGGCGGAGCGGAATCGGGTCGTTTCGTTAACGGGATTCTCGACCGGGTCCGAAAAGAGCTGACCCGACCGGCGCGCGAGGCGGTGGTGAAAAGCAGCGTAAAATAGCGATCGGCATTCACGTCATCCCGAGCGCAGCGGAGCGAAGTCGAATGAATTTTTTCAAAAACATCATCGACAAATTTGCCGGCAAACCGGTCGATTGGGACGAACTGGAAGAGGCGTTGATTCGCTCGGACATCGGCGTGCCGATGACGCTGCGCATTCTAAAAACACTCCGCGAGCGTGACGCCTGGTCGTGGGTAACGGCAAATGACATCGCCGAAGTGGCGCGAGACGAAATCGGTCGTGTTCTTCCGATCAATCCCCCACCCATTCGTCCCCTGCCGGCGCATCCAAAAGTCATTTTGATCGTTGGCGTCAATGGAACTGGCAAAACAACGTCCGCCGCGAAGTTGGCACATTTCTTTAAAACGAGGCGCCACACGGTTTTATTGGCGGCAGCCGACACTTTTCGGGCCGCAGCAATCGAACAACTAGGTGTTTGGGCAGAGCGGATCGGTGTTGAAATGATTCGCGGACAATACAACGCCGACCCCGCCGCGCTTTGCTACGAGGCGTATGAGGCAGCTGATAAACATAACGTCGCTTTTTTGATTTGTGACACCGCCGGCCGGCTACATACGAAATCGAATCTGATGGGCGAGCTCGCCAAAGTAAAACGTAGCTTGTCAAAGCACGATCCGAACGCGCCGCATGAAATCCTGCTGGTGGTCGATGCGACTACCGGCAGCAACGCACTCGCGCAAGCGAAACAATTCCACGAAGCGATCGGATTGACCGGATTAATCGTGACCAAACTCGATGGCAGCGGGAAAGGCGGAGTCGTCGTGGCAATTCAAGATGAACTTGGAATTCCGACGCGCTTTGTCGGAACAGGAGAGAAACTGGAGAATTTTGCCGAATTCGACGGACGCGACTTTGTCCGGAATATGCTCTAGTCGAGAACTTCAAGAGCGTGGCACCTGCAATTAAAGAGACAGTCCCAGCGGAGGAGAGCGTCGGTCCGGTTCCGGCGGCCGGGCTGCGTGGTTTTCTTGCGAAGTTCACCGTCCTGAAAGGCGCGCAACGGGAGCTTTGGCTGACGTTCCTGATCAAGTTCCTCATCTACACAGCCTATTCGGTCACGAACAAGACGATGGTGCTGTGGCTATCGAAGGACCTCGGCTTCAGCGACCAGGCAGCGGGAGCGCTGGTCGGCTGGGTCTGGGCGCCGGCGATGACGGTGTTCACCCTCCTCGCCGGCTCATTGACTGATGCGATCGGGTTGCGTCGTACCTTCTTCCTTGGCGTGGCGATTTGCACGGTGGCGCGTAGCGTGATGGTGGTAACAACGAATCCAGCACTCGCCCTGGCGTGCGGCGTTCTTCCGCTAGCCGTCGGTGAGGCGCTCGGGACGCCGGTGTTGCTCGCAGCAACACGACGTTACTCGACCACTGCGCAGCGCTCGATTTCATTTTCCATCATCTACATGGTGATGAATATCGGCTACGTCGCTGCGGGATGGATTTTCGATTACGTCCGGAACCTGGATTTTCGCATCAGCATCGGTGGCTTTGAGCCGACTACCCACCAGCAACTGTTCCTCGTCAGCCTCGGCTTCGAGATTCTGCTTTTCCCGGCAATTTATTTCCTCCGGCGTAGCGCCGACAAAAAGGGCGACAATGCGGTTGTTCGTCGAAGTACCGCGAACTTCTGGGGCCGAATTGGCAGGACTGTGCGGCAAAGCGCGGCCGACACGGCCGGACTCTTCCGTCGGCTAATAGGTCAGTCAGGTTTCTATCGCCTGCTCGTCTTCTTCCTCTTCATTGGCTTTCTCAAGGCAATTTTTCTGCAAATGGACTACGTCTTCCCGAAGTGGGGAGATCGCGAGCTCGGATTTCACGCGCCGGTCGGGAAACTTTCCGCGATCAATTCGATCGTCATTATCCTTCTCGTCCCGATAGTTGGAGCGCTTACCCAGCGTTTCGCGGCGTATCGGATGGTGATATTCGGCGGCGCAATCTGTGCGGCTGGAGTATTCATTATGGCGCTGCCGACGGAATGGTTTCTGCCTGCCGTAAACACCGGCATCGGCCAGTGGCTTGGGCACGCCTATCTCGGCGTGAGAGGGAACATACATCCCTATTACATCATGGCTGCGCTTTACTTAACGGTGTTCTCGATTGGGGAGGCGTTCTATTCGCCGCGGGTCTACGAGTATGCAGCCGCGATTGCACCGCCTGGGCAGGAAGCGTCATATGGTTCCTTGGCATACCTTCCATTTCTCGTTGGCAAGCTTCTCGTGGGCACCGGCGGTTGGTTACTGGCCGCGTTTTGTCCGCAAGAGGGGCCGCGCCATTCCGGAACGATGTGGCTGATTTTCGCTCTGGCCGCGTCGGTCGCGCCGATCGGATTAATCGTGCTACGTCCCTACATCCGTGTCCCCGAGGCCGGGCGCGACGATTCGGTCTAAACCAAGGATGATCGCACCAGGCGCCCGTCCTCATGACGCTCAGTGGGCGGAGGTCTGTTATGCCGTCCGTTCGGCCCCCGGCGGTCGCGCTCTACCAAAAACGCTATATATTATGAGGTGATCAACATGCCTAAACGACCAGAGCCGCGCTCGCGTTTTCTGCTCGTCATTTGTGTGATGGTTTTACTCGCGCTCGTCGGCGCCCAGAGTTTTCTGAGCCGCGCGGGCGCACAAAAACAGGAGGAGAAAAAAGTGGAAACGACAACCAACGCATCGCCGGCGACATCCCCCGCGGCAACTACGAAACCTTCCGCTGAAGAACTAAAGAAAAAGCTGACACCGCAGCAGTATCATGTCACCCAGGAATGCGGGACCGAGCCTCCTTTCAACAATGCCTATTGGAACAATCACGCGGCGGGTATTTACGTTGACATTGTGACCGGCGAACCGCTCTTTACTTCGCTCGATAAATTCGATAGCGGCAGCGGTTGGCCCAGTTTCACCAAACCGATCGCGAAAGAAAAAGTCCTCGAGAAATCCGATCGCACCCTGGGAATGGACCGCACCGAAGTTCGCGGCGCGAAAAGCGAGGCCCATCTCGGCCATGTTTTTGACGATGGGCCTGGTCCGAACGGATTACGCTACTGCGTCAATTCCGCCGCGCTCCGCTTCGTTCCGGTCGAGAAATTAAAGGAAGAAGGCTACGGCCAATTTCTCCCCTTATTCGAGGGGAAAAAATAACATTTGTGGCGGCGGTCAGCTCCGTGCATCAGCACCGAGCAAGGACTGCTCGATCCGCCTGTTAGCACGGCCCGATGTCCGAACTGCACGATGCCCATGGAACGATTGCTATTAACGACAACTGGCAAAAAACCGAAATTGGAAAACGGAGCGCAAACTTAGCCTAATGGCGATAGCCATTTTTCAGTTCCCATAGCCGAATTGCTGCAAGCAACAGCTTTTGAGTTTGGCCGATAGTCGGTCGCTTCCGGGCGGTCGAAATTAGTCGGACCGTAGAATCTCTATACGGTGGATCAAGGGGTGCAGGGGTTTTCTCCCTTACTTTACCCGTTCTGCTCTTGGTCGCCGCCTGATACTCGTCTGAATTCATTCGTCCTGGTAAGCTGCCCTTCATAAATACGTATTTACCCGATTAATTTGACCTCTAAAAACAATAATATCAATAAATTTAACAGGAGATACCGTCTAACGAACGTTGCAGTAGCACCCGTCACGCGTCCGCCCGTGGCCATTTTTAGGTGCCGATAAGATTTTCGCGTACTAAGCGATCAGAATACCGCCTGGTTGTTGAGGCGGAATTTGGTTTCTCTTTTCAGTATTATGCAAAGAGATCTCACGGCCGAAGAACGCCTCAAGATTTTGAGGGCGGGCGACAAGCTTCGAACCTGGTCTTCGCTTGACGATGAACGCCGTTGTGTCCTATGCGAGCGGACGCTCAGCGGCTGGCGAGTCGAAATTTTGCGCGACCAACGCAGCCCTTACTTGCTGAAGTGTCCCATGTCTGGCTGCGGCTCCTTTGCGTTGCATTGGTTTTATCTCGGCAACATCGCTGACCGTTTGGGCGATTGCCAAAATCGTGCAGATTTACGCTGCTGACGAATATCAGGCATCTTCGCGCGCGCGCGCGCATAGCTCCAGCGAATCGCCAGATCATTTCTGACCTTACGGAAGGGTACAACTTCCAGAGACCCATTTCAGATTGTAATCTCCTTAGCTGAAACAACTTGAGGCGGGCGCGCGAATCGAACCTGCGAGACTAGTCCAAGGCTAGGCGATTACACTCGTCGGCTCTTTTGGCGTCTAGCGATAGCAGGGCTTAATTCGTGGTTAAAAAGTGCGTCACAACATATCTCATTTTTTGGCCAATTGTATCATAAATAGCCCATGAAACGTGGAGGCCCTTTTCTGCGGGGTCGATACAGTGTTTTTACTGTGATTCATATTTTGCTTACCTCGAGCGGCTTGCGTTGCAGGATGAAAAATCGGATTGTGGAATTCTGGATTTATGAAAGTTGGCGCGCAAAGTGTTAATGTGAGGCCAGAGTGATAACCAGCAATTAACCAAATAGAATCCTATGTGTATCCTGATCTTCTACATTTATTCCCGTCTTTACGATCTCTGGGCTGAGCGGCAGACATTTCTCGCTCACGCGTAATCGACAAGCGGCACCGCGCGCGTAGCCGGGCGTGCCACGCTCAATCTTGCGTGCGGCGTCAGTTCAGCGGCGAGATTGCTGATCTCCGCCCGAAAGATCCGGCCTTTAAGTTTCGAGAGCAGTCAAGGTTGGGGAAACGATTGAGCATGGTAAAATTTCGAGGGGGGATTGAGGATGTCATTATCGCCCAAGGCGAACATCCATCCAAACGGCCAGCGATAGAACTACGCCGCGCGCGATAAATTTAAATTCGGGTGAAACTGCCAGCAGTGTCATGCCGTTAAGTAGGGAAGCCATGATGAGCGCACCGAAAAGAACTCCCAGTACTGTGCCGCGTCCTCCCTTTAAGCTGACTCCGCCAATGACGCACGCAGCGATGGCATCGAGTTCCATGAGATCGCCCACTGTCGTTGTCGAAGCGCCGGAGTAGGCAGTCTGCATGAAACCAGTGATCGCGACGATCGCTCCCATTATGCTAAACGAGGCGACAACCACTTTCTCGACAGGAATACCGGAAATGACCGCGGCCTCCTCGTTGCCGCCAATCGCATAAAGATAACGTCCGAACGGCGTGTGCGTGGTGAGAACATAAATGGCGAACGCAATCAGACCGAGTATGACCGCTGATAGCGGGATGCCGTGGAATTTGTTTGTCACTACGACGAAGAGAAAGATGAGTTGGGCGGCAAGAAACAGTTTGAGGAAGACAAGTTCTCGATCTTCGACGGCAAATCCGTAATCCTGGCGCGCTTTGCGTGACCGAAATTTTGCGAAGATCAACGCGGTGACGATCAACGCGGCCAGCAGGTAACCGACAATCGGCGGCAAATAAAACGTGGTGAGCACCGAGTAAAGATTGGCTTGCCCGCCTTGCACGATCGGAATCGTGGAATTGTGAATGACGAGCCAAAACAATCCTTTAAAAATAAGGAGCCCGCCCAAAGTGATGATGAAAGCCGGTATTTTATGGCGCACGATCAAATTACCCATGGAAGACCAAATAAGAACGCCAGCGACCCATGCTATTCCCATCGCCAGCGGCGCCGGCCATTTGTGCTCGAAGACGAGAACGCTGGCGATACCGCCAAGAAGACCGACACCGCTTCCGGCCGACAAGTCGATATTACCCGGAAGGATCACCAGCTGCATCCCAATGGCGAGCGTGGCAGTGATG
>QHPP01000328.1 GCA_003219125.1 Verrucomicrobiota bacterium | reverse complement strand
GCAGAGGAAAGTCTGCGAAAGGTTGGAACTTTTGGTGGCAGCAGCACAAAAGCGCAGTGACGTCCTCCAGCACATCCTGCTAAGCGGACCGCCTGGGCTCGGCAAAACCACGCTGGCTAACATCATTGCGCGCGAAATGGATGTGAACATCAAGAATACCAGCGGGCCGGTCATTGAAAAAGCGGGTGAGTTAGCAGGTCTGCTCACGAGTTTGGAAAAAGGCGACGTGCTTTTCATCGACGAGATCCACCGGCTCCAACCCACGATTGAAGAGTACCTTTATCCAGCGATGGAAGATTATCGGCTCGACATTATCATCGACCAGGGACCACAAGCGCGTAGTCTGCGATTGCAATTGCCGAAATTCACCCTCATCGGCGCAACGACACGCGCAGGGATGGTAAGCGCACCATTACGCTCGCGTTTCGGAATGACGGCGCGGCTGGATTATTACAGCGCCGAGGAAATGCAAAAGATCGTTCGGCGCAGTGCGGGATTGCTTGCTGTCCAGATTGACGAGCCCGGAGCGGCGGAAATTGCGGCGCGGGCGCGGGGAACGCCTCGTACCGCCAATAACCTGCTCTGGTGGGTGCGCGATTATGTTCAGGTCAAAGCGGACGGAAAAATAAATGGAGAATTGGCCGATCGCGCGCTGGCCATGCTCGAGATCGATCGTGATGGGTTTGATGAGTGGGACAAGCGCATCATCGAAACGTTGATCCATAAATTTAACGGCGGGCCGGTGGGATTGAATTCGCTCGCCGTCGCAGTCGGAGAGGAAGCGGGCACGCTCGAGGAAGTGAACGAGCCGTATTTGATCATGGAAGGTTATCTCAAGCGCACCCCGCAGGGCCGCGTGGCAATGCCGAAAGCGTATCGCAAGATTGGGCTGAAACCGCCGAGCGGGGCGCAGCATGAGTTGTTCGGAGAATGATCGCGCGCGCAATAATTCTGGGTAGCGCACGCGTCTCGCGTGTTACGCCAGTCCGGCTCGGACTTTCGGCGTCTCGCCGAAACAATCTTCTCCGGGGAGCGCAGGCAGCTTGCCTGCGGTGTTCGGCAGCTTGCCGAACACGATTTCGTCGGCAAGCTGCCGACGAATGCAGGCTGGCAGCCTGCGCTCCCCGGAATAATCGCAAGGCTTTATGGAACTCATCACCGATTTTTTCGAGCGAACCGCAAAGGTCCTCACTGTTGCCGAACTAACCCGCGCAATTCGCGGCACTCTGGAAACGAGATTCGGCGCGGTATGGGTCCAGGGCGAAATCTCGAACTACAAGCAGCACCCTTCGGGACATCAGTATTTCACGCTCAAAGACTCACGCGCTCAGATCGCCTGCGTGATTTTTCGGAACGCGCCCCTCTCGCTCCGGCAACCCCTTATAGACGGCGCGCAAGTGCAGGTTTACGGAAAGGTCAGCGTCTTCGAGGCACGCGGTCAGTACCAGCTGAGTGTCGAAATTGTCCAGCCGCGCGGGCTTGGTTTGCTGCAGGCGAAATTCGAAGCGCTCAAACGAAAATTGGAAGCGGAAGGACTCTTCGATCCCGCCCGGAAAAAACTGCTGCCGAAATTTCCGAAACGCATCGGCATTGTCACTTCCCCGAGCGGTGCTGCGATCCGCGATATTCTCAACATCTTGCGGCGACGCGCCCGCGGCATCGAAATTTTGATCAATCCTGTTCGGGTGCAAGGGCTCGGTGCGGCGGCGGAAATCGCCTCGGCCATTAACGAGCTTTCCAATCCAAGCGTGATCTGGCCGCCTGTCGATTTAATTGTCGTCGCCCGCGGTGGCGGCAGCATCGAGGATTTGTGGGAGTTTAATGAGGAAATCGTCGCACGCGCGATTGCTGCCGCGGTCGTCCCGATTGTTTCCGCGGTTGGACACGAAATCGATTTCACCATTGCCGATTTTGTGTCGGACTTGCGTGCGCCCACGCCGAGTGCGGCGGCAGAATTGATTGTGCCAGCGGCAGTAGAGCTCGACCGGCGCGTGAACGAAATGGCCGTTTGTTTGCAGCGTTGCTGGCGAAACTTCATTGTGCGTGAGCAAACGCGATTGCGTCTGTTTTCCGAGCGGACCGTCGGACGTGAATTGCTGACACGAATTCAGGAAGGCAAACAAACGGTGGATTGGCGACGCGAAAGTCTGCTGCGAAATGCGGTAGGAATTCTGGGGAATTGTCGTGGCCGCTTAGCAGAAAATGCGGCGGCCTTACGACGCCATGATCCGTCGCGAGAGATTATCTTACGCCGGAGCCGATTTGCCGAGCTCGCGCGGCGGCTGGCGACATGCCCGCCTCAATTAGCCGACGCGATGCGTCGACGCTTCGAGCAAGCGGAGAAAATTCTCACTGTGCTCGGCCCCGACGCGACGTTGCGCCGCGGCTATAGCATGACAATGGACGCGACTGGGAACCTGGTTCGTTCGGTTAAGCAGGTGAAACACGGCGACAGAATTCACACGCGCGTCACAGACGGGGCGATTGAATCGGACGTTGTGTAGACCGAGCACCGCCTTTGCTGCTTTTCTGTCATGTCGAGCGAAAGTCGAGACATCTCTCGATTAGTTACTCAAACCAAAAGTTAGAGATTCCTCGACTA
>QHPP01000306.1 GCA_003219125.1 Verrucomicrobiota bacterium | reverse complement strand
ACATCGTTGCGCACACACATCAATTGAGTGTTCCAAATAGTCTCGGCAAGCCGCCGAGACTTACAGGTTGGCAGCCTGTGCTCCCCAGAACTCCTGCAGCGGGAATGCCCCGCTAACGTGGCACAACCCGCGGTTCAACCGGGATGGGCAGAAAACGCGGGACGCGGATTGGAATGGTTTCGGGCGGACAAATTGGCGCCACTTCCTTTTCGCCCTTTGAGTAGCTGCGATGACGCAGTAGTACATCCGCGTCATTGAAATAATCGCCGACCTGATAGGCATGGAACACTTCAGCGGAAACAAGTTGCCAGCGGACGTGGCCAAGGCGGTCGCGGAGGGCGAATTTATAACTGCCATCGATTCCCAGGCTGTAGGCAAACGGCAAAGGTTGAGCGGCTTTCTGGACGATTGTGCCCTGGTAAGCGCAGGCGATCAGGAGCGGAGCGATGACGAGAAAGAGAAATGTTTGTCGGCGCACGAACGATTGGGTGGATTCGGGATCAGCGCTTTCGCTGCCAGCTGATTATAGTATTTCAGGAACCCCCGATCAATTCCGAAAAACTCCGTCATATTCCATAAGCGCAATTCCGTCCTCTGCCACGAACTAGAGTAAACTCAACTCAAGGAAACCATTATGCTTTGGACAATCTTCGTCATTCTGCTGGTGCTCTGGCTGCTTGGTTTGGTCAGTTCATATACGATGGGCGGATTCATTCACATTCTGCTCGTGATCGCGGTCGTGATTCTGATCATTAACCTGATTGGCGGACGTCGTACTCTGTAGCCCGATGAAGCCTGCGGGCATTGTCGGAATCATTTTAATCATCGTCGGCATCATCGGTTTTGCCTACGGGGGGCTGGGCTGGAACACCGAAAAAAAGGACGCGCAACTCGGCCCGATTGAAATCAAGCACCAGGAAAGGCACGGAATCAATTTCCCGCCAATCTTGAGCGGTCTTTGTGTGGTCGGAGGGATTGTGCTGGTGGTTGTCGGGAGCCGGCAAACGTAAGGACGTGGGTGGATCGACCGCTCCGCCGGCGATGCCAAAAACAATTGCGGCTGCCCCGCCTAAATCTAACATCGAGGCCCGAGCGGGACCGGCACGACTGCTCGATCCACCTAGCTACTGCGAGTCCGCCTTCAGCACCGCAAATGTTTTGCTTCCCTGGCGATCGAGATAGAGCAGGACGCCCCGTTTTGGGTCGGCTTTGCTTAGGGCCTCGCGGAATGACCGCACATTTGTCACTGGCTTGCCATCCACTTCAGTGATGACGTCTTCGCGCTCGATCCCTTGTGCGGCCGCGATGCTGTTATCTGCCACATCGGTCACGATCACGCCCCGCGCATCGCCGAGGTGCAGGCGCTCCGATATTTCCTTAGTGATATCCTGCACCTGTAACCCCAATTTCCCGACATCTTCCGGGCGGCCTTGCTCTCGCGGCACGATCTCGTTCGAAGCGCGCGCAATCTCATTTGGCAACTCGCCGGTCGTAACCGGAATTTCAACCGTCTGACCTTTCCGCCAAACTGTCAGCTTCACCGCCTGGCCGATTTTCTTTTTTAAGATCTCACGTTGCAATTGTGTATCGGTCATCACCGGCGTGCCATCAACCTTGGTGATGACATCGAACGGCCGAAGGTCGCTTTTGTTGGCGGGCGCGTCCGCTTCGATTGTGCGCACTACTACACCTTTATCGATTCCCTTCAGCAAATCGCGCGTGTTCGGATTGTCACTGACCGATTCGATCCGAATGCCGAGCCACGGTCGCGCAATTTTCTTCCCGGCGACCAATTGCTGGCCGATCTCGTTGGCCAGGTTGCTCGGGATAGCGAAGCCAAGGCCACGGTTCAATCCATTAATCAGCGTGTTCATGCCGATGACCTTGCCGTCGATGTCGCAGAGCGGACCACCAGAGTTTCCAGGATTTATCGACGCATCGGTCTGGATGTAATCGGAAATACTGTAACCGCCATTGGTGAACAATTTGCTCCGGCCTTTTCCGCTGACCACGCCGTAGGTGAAGGTGTAATCGAGTTTGAATGGCGCCCCGATGGCGAAGGCAAACTGCCCAACGCGCACCGCATCGCTGTCGCCCATCTGCACCACCGGCAAGTCTTTGGCGTCGATCTTGATCACCGCGATGTCGGTCTTTTCATCAGTGCCGACGACTTTTGCGGGGAATTCGCGGCCATCTTTTAATTTAACATCGACGTGCTCCGATCCCTCGACCACGTGAAAATTAGTAAAGATGTATCCATCAGACCGCACGATGAATCCGGAGCCTTCGCTTTGAATCGGTTGGGAATTACGCGGACCGCGCCGCGGTGAATTATCGTCGGGCTGCCCTTGGAAGAATAAATCGTCGAAGTTGAAGCCCTCGTTGCCGTCGTTCTTTTTCGAGACCTCGATGATGACGACGCTGGGCGCGACGATTTCGAAAACTTTGGCGAAAGCATTGTTCAGGGCGTGAACGACATCCTTTCCGGACTCCGCTGCGGCCGGCGGAACAGTAGAGGAAGTTTCCTGCGCCAACAGAGACGAGCCGCTCAGAGCACTACAAAAAATAAGAACAAACAAAAATCGCATGAGTTGCAATTTCGACATGATCGGGCTGGCAGTTGTTCAAATGTAAACGCGCTTTGCGGACACGCCACTCTTACGGCCGCCCTTGC